>NZ_JACVUR010000020.1:0-100661 GCF_016516495.1 Delftia sp. S65 | reverse complement strand
CATCGAGCATCGAGCATCGAGCATCGAGCATCGAGCATCGAGCATCGAGCAATTATAACATCAATATATCATTTTCTAGAATAATCCACGCCTTTTTCAGAAGATGTGGATTGTTTTTTTTCAAGTTCCCGATTTTCTATGGCCGAATAATCCTGGTGTCAGGGCAAATATTTCATCGTTGAAAATTATTCATTCGGCAATCAAGATGTTGAGCTTCAAAAAATCAAAAGTGATCACCAAACTGACCATGGGCTTTCTTGTGGTCTCATGCATTGGTGCATTCATCGGTATCAATGGAATACTGAAGGCAGGGCAAATCAATGATCTCGCAACGCAGATGTACGAGAAGGAACTGCTGGGCCTGTCACAAATATCCGAAGCCAACGTCCAGCTGATCGCAGCGGGCCGGGCCATCAGAAATGCCGTGCTTGCAAACGATGATGAAAGCAGAAACCGGCACACGGACGCCGTGCTGCAAAGGCTGCAACTGCTGAAAGAGGCACTGAACAACAGCAAGAGGCTTTTTGCCGAGGGCGATGGCAAGGAAAAGCTCAAGTCCATTGATGAAACCCTCGTCATCTATGAAAAGGGTCTGCTGCAGACGATTGAAAGAATCAAGTCAGAGCATCTTTCGGAATCCAGGGAATCGATTGATCTGATCAACAGATTCCGGGTGGAGTCCGACAAGATCGACAGCCTGATGACGGAAGTTGTCAATATCAAGAAGAAGAATGCCAGCTGGCTCAACGACGAGACCGACAGGATCTACGAAAAGATCCGGCTGATGCTCACCCTCCTGACCGTCTCCGGCGTGATTGTGGGAGTGGCCATTGGCGTGATCATCACAATTTCCATCACACGCCAGCTGGGCGGAGAGCCGGCAGATGTGGCGCACATTGCCGAAAACATCTCAAGAGGGGACCTGACCTCCAGGATCGACCTGTCCAGGGCTCGCCCTGGCAGTGTGATCACGGCCATGCAGGAAATGCAGGTATCGCTGCAACGCGTCGTGGGCACCGTGCGCAGCAGCAGCGACAGCATTGCCACAGGCGCCACGCAGATTGATGCAGGCAATGCCAACCTGTCGAGCCGAACGGAAGAGCAGGCCAGCAATCTTGAAGAGACTGCCGCCTCCATGGAGGAACTGGCCAGCACGGTGAAAAGCAATTCCGATGCGGCGATCACCGCCACCATGCTCGCCCAGTCAGCGCGCGATGCCGCAGCGCACGGCGGGGGCATGGCCCGGCAGATGGTGGACGTGATGAATGAAATAAACACGTCCTCCAAGAAAATCGAGGACATCATCAACGTCATTGATTCAATCGCTTTTCAAACCAATATTCTTGCTTTGAATGCTGCTGTCGAAGCAGCCCGCGCCGGAGAGCAGGGCCGTGGTTTTGCGGTGGTTGCCGCCGAAGTTCGCAGCCTTGCAGTGAAAAGTGCAGAGGCCGCAAAAGAGATCAAGTCTCTCATCGAGGACAGTGTTTCCAAGGTCGGCAATGGCCACCAGCTTGCCCAGGCTGCGGGCAGCAGCATTGAAGATATCGTCACCCAGGTCCAGAAGGTATCCAACATGATCGAAGAGATCAGTGGGGCCACCAGGGAGCAAAGCCAGGGCATCGATCAGATCAATGATGCGATCATCCAGCTGGACCAGGTCACCCAGCAAAATGCCGCTCTGGTGGAAGAGTCGGCAGCGGCGGCCGGAAGTCTCAGCCAGCAGGCGCAGGCCCTGGTTTCGGCAGTTTCCATTTTCAAGCTGGACCCCGCGGAAAAGGAGGCCCCTGTCTTGAGGAAAATCCCCTCACCCATGAGGCCGCTGAGTCTTTCCGCGTCCTGACGGAAATTCAGACCAGTGCGTCACAGCCAACGGGAAGCGTTTCTCCTGGCAGGCTTGCCTGCCAGGAGAACGGCGCCTGTTCGCTCGTATTTTGACCAGATGAGCGTTGAATGATGCATGCAGAGAGAAGACCTCCAAGCTGGCAGCCCAGGCGCTGGTATGCCTGTATTTTCATCGTATGCCTGGTAATCATTGGCGTTGCGGGCATTTCTCTGATCTCCAGCTACGAGACATCGCTCCAGGAAGAGAAATCGAATCTCCAGCATGCGCTCTCTGCCTCTGCCGCTGAAACCAACAAGATCATTCTTGCCACCTCTTTGGCGGTAGAGAGAACAGAACAACTTTTGCTGGCACCGGGCCGCCAAGGCGAAATCACGGCAGACCCTGATGCCAGCACCGATATCCGCAATGCCTTGATCCAGGAGGTGGCGGCGCTGCCCGGGGTCATCAGCATGAGCGTGCTTGATCGACATGGGAAATGGTCCATTTCCTCACGTTTCAGCAAGCTGCCGCTGTCTCCCGACAACCCCGAGCGCCCCATCTGGAATGCAGCGCTGCAGACAAAGCCTGGCGGCTTCTTCCTGCTGGATTCAAGCAAATCGCCGGTCTTCGATATACCGTCCCTGGTGCTGGGGCGTCCGCTACGTGACTCCAGTGGGGCGCTGACTGGCATTGTGGTGGCCTTCATTGCCGTGGATTCCATTCGCCAGGCATTCGGTTCACTGCTGCTGGATGGCCATCAGGTCATGGTCAGCCTGCCAAACGGCAAAGATCTGGTCAGAATTCCCCCGGAGCATCCGCACATTCTGGACGGGATGGATTCCGGCCTTGCAAAAATGATGGCTGCAGGCGAGGGAATATTGGACGCTGACGATGGCTTTGGACACGGCTGGATCGTCGCCATGCACCACTCCAGCCAAGGCGGCATGGATCTCGCCTATGCCACGCTGGCAGCCAAGGCAAAACTCGCGGCTCCATGGTGGAGGTTTGGCAAAACCATCATGGCATGGGCGGCCATAAGCCTGGCTTCATTTTTATTACTGGCGCAATTGTGGATGCGCGAGCGCAGAAGATCCTATTTCGAGGCGAGGGATCTGGTACAGGTGCATTCACGGCTGAGGCACCATCTTTTCCATGACCCTGCTTCCGAATTGCTCAATTCAACCGGATTTGAGCAACTGCTGAGCAGAACGCAAGCACAGCGGCGTCCTGTTGCCATCCATGTCATCGGTATCGAGCATTTGCAAGTGCTGGCAGATACGCTGGTTCCTGGAATGGACAACCCACTGATCTCGCAACTGTCAAAACAATTGCGCTCCTGTATTGGCCAGAATGACGTCGCCGCCCGCCTTGCCATCGAGGAGTTCTGTGTCGCCCAATATGAAGGGAACCCCGATTCCATGGCGAAAACGCTCTCCATCCGACTGGGTGAAAAGCGCTACATGTTGGGTGAGCGCAGCATTTTGCTGTCTGTCTGCGTAGGGACGGCGGTCCGCAAGAACACCGAGGACTGGAATCAGCTGCTGCGCGACGGCCGCGCGGCAATGGAGCGGGCGCGATCCCAGGGAGGTGGGCGATTCGTGAAATTCGAGCCTTCCGCCGATGGCCCCATGCAGGAGCAACTGCTGCTGGAGCAGGATTTCCGATCCGCCATCGGAACAAGCCAGTTGTTCATGGCGTACCAACCGATCTGCCATGTGGCCACGGGAAAGATTTCCGGGTTCGAGTCGCTGATGCGCTGGAACAGCCCGGCCAGAGGGTCTGTCCCGCCAGGCGTCTTCATTCCGATGGCAGAGCGGCGCGGCCTGCTGCTTCCCATCGACCAAATGGTGGAGCGCTCCCCGCTGCTGGCTGCCAACGGATGGCCTTCCGATATCTCGGTGTCCATCAACTGCCCAGCCTTTGAATTTCTCGATCCAGGCATGGCGGTGCAATTGAAGGAACATCTGGACCGCGCCGGCCTGAACCCCGAGCGCTGCTACATCGAGGTGACGGAATCGGCCCTGCTTCAAGATGATGAGCAGGTGCTGTCCGTCATGCGGCAAGTGAAGGCACTGGGCGTGAATCTCGCCATCGATGACTTTGGCTCCGGCCATGCCAGTCTTTCCTACCTGCACCGCTTTCCCTTCAACCTGATCAAGATCGATCGCAGCTTCATACAGGCCATGGACAAGGACGCCGGGGCTGCCGCGATTGTCGAGGCCACGCTGGCACTGAGCCGCAGATTGGGCCTTGAAGTCGTCGCGGAAGGCGTGGAAACCACGGAGCAGTTTCTGCACCTGCAGCAGCTCGGGTGCACGTACGTCCAGGGGTTCTTGATCGCCCGCCCGATGAACGAGGAGCATGTCCTGCCGTTCCTGGAGAGCTTCAGGCTCAGCGACGTGCTGGAGTGTCCCGCGCACGCCTGAGCACGGTTGCTGCACTGGGGCACAATCGCGCCCTCAGCAGACGCCGCCTGCGCAAGAGGGCCTTGCCGCCATGATGAAGATCGACTCCACCACCGTGCAGCTTGTGCTTGCGATTGCCGAGGAGGGCAGCATTTCGCGCGCGGCCGACAGGCTGCAACTGGCGGTGGCGGCGGCCTCGCGGCGGCTCAGTGACCTGGAGCAGCAACTGGGCGCCAAGCTGTTCAAGCGGCAGCCCCATGGAGTGCGCGCCACCGAGCCTGGCCTCAAGCTGCTGGCCCATATCCGCCAGATAGGCAACCTGGTGGAGCGTCTGGAGGCCGACGCCCAGGCGCTGGGCCGCGGGCGCGACGGCCGCATCATCATCGGCGCCCCCAAATCCGCCATCCTGCAGTTCCTGGCCGCCGACATCGCCATCACCCAGCGGCGCTATCCCCACATCACGCTGCAGGTGATGGAGGAGAACAGCCGCATCGTCCAGCAACTGCTGCGCGACAAGGTCATCGACATCGGTATCTTCGAGAAGACCAGCGGCTTCGTGGATCTGCCACGCTCCGACTACCGCAAGGACAGCCTGGTGCTGGTCTACAGCCGCAGGCATTTCAGCTTTGCCGTCGAGCCAGTGGTACTGGACCAGTTGCTGGACTGCCCCATCGTCAGCCTGGGCCGGGGCTCGGCCATCCTGGCCGCTTTGCGACGCGCCCACCGCAGCCGGGGCAGGGTGTTTCGCAACGATTTCGCCGTCAGCGGCTTCGACACCATGCTGGCCCTGGTGCGCGAAGGATTGGGTGTGGGACTGATGCCACCCGGTGTGCTGCGCAGCTTCCACCCTGAGCCCGACCTGGGTTGGGCCACCCTGGAAGGCGACTGGCACGAGCGCAGCTACGTGCTGTCCTTCATCGAAGGCCAGGCCCAGGAACAGGCGCTGCGCAACGTCGTCGCCGCCCTGCTGCAGGGCGAACGCGCGATCTGACCCTTCTGGTTTCGCAGATTGCGAAACCAGGCATGCGGCACACAGGCTTGCCGCGATATCGGCGCCCGGCGACAGTGACTGCACAACAACGATGTGCAGGAGACAGACATGAAACGCCGCGACTTCATCGCGGCCGGCGCCACCGCGCTGGCCGCACCCTGGGCAGGGGCCGCGCCCCCGGCCTCCGAACTGCCCAAGGGGCCCGCCAAGATCCTGGTGGGCTGGGCGCCGGGCGGCGGCACCGACGTGTTCGCGCGCATCGTTGGCCAGAAGCTGTCCGAGGTCTGGGGCCGGCCCGTGATCGTGGAGAACAAGCCCGGCGCCACGGGCTCGCTGGCGGCCGAATACTTTGCCAAGGCCCGCTTCACAGAAGGCATCAATCTGCTGATGGCCCATGTGAACACGCACGCCATCTCGCCGCAGATCTTCAAATCCATCACCTATGACCCGCTCAAGGACTACGCGCCCATCGCCCTGATCGGCGCAACGCCCCACATCCTGGTGACCAGCAGCAGGAACGGCCATGCCTCGGTGCAGGAAGTGGTGGAGCTGTGCCGCAAAAGTCCCGGCAAGGTCAGCTTCGGCTCTTCGGGCACAGGTTCGGTGCAGCACCTTGCGGCCGAGATGTTCAACATGGCGGCAGGTGTCAAGAGCATCCACGTTCCCTACAAAGGGTCCGGCCCCATGCAGACCGACCTGATCGGCGGTCAGATCGACTTCAGCTTCGACACCATGACGGCCGCCACTGCCCAGGTCCGCGCAGGAAAAATGCTGGGCATCGCCCAGACCCGCGTGAACCGTGCCAAGGGATTCCCGGCCATGCCCACCATGGACGAGCAAGGCTTCAAGGGCTTTGACGCATCGAGCTGGTACGGCGTCGTCGGCCCGCGCGACATGTCCAGGGAGTTGGCCCAGCGCATCAATGCCGACATCAACCGCGTGCTGGCCATGCCCGACGTGGTCAGCCGCTTCGACGGATACGGCGTGGAGGACGGTGGTGGCTCCGTGGATAAGTTCGCGGCCTTCATGGCTGCCGAATACAAGAAGTGGGGCGACGTCGTTCGCGCCGCAAAAGTGACCGAAGAAAGCTGAGGACCCGGCATGAGCAATCCCCAATCCAACCCGCTGCAACTGCCCCTGCAAGGCATCCGCGTGCTCGACGTCAGCCAGGTCATGGCCGGCCCATTTGCCTGCATGCTGCTGGCTGACCTGGGCGCCGATGTCATCAAGGTCGAGCCTCCGGGCACCGGCGACCAGACGCGGGGCGCCATGGGCTTCAAGATGAAGGGCCCGGACAGCATGGGCTTTCTGAACATGAACCGCAACAAGCGGTCGCTGACGCTGGACCTCAAGAGCGAGGAGGGGCGTGAGGCCTTCTACCAGCTGGCCACGACAGCCGATGTCATCGTCGAGAACTACCGGCCAGGCGTGGTCCAGCGCCTGAAGATCGACTACGAAAGCATTCGCCGCATCAATCCGCGCATCGTCTATGTCAGCATCTCGGGCTTCGGCCAGAGCGGCCCCTGGGCCCAGCGGCCGGGGTTCGACCTCATGGCCCAGGCCATGTCGGGCGTGATGAGCGTCACCGGCTACAAGGGAGAGAAACCCGTCAAGGCCGGCGTGCCCGTGGCCGACATCGGTTGCGCACTGTTCGCCACCTACGGACTGCTGGCCGCCTACATCGGCGCACAGAAGACAGGGCAGGGCCAGCACATAGACGCCTCGCTGTTCGACTCGGCCATGGCTTTCTCGATCTGGGACATGTCCGAATACTGGGGCACCGGCGTGCCGCCCGCGCCGCTGGGCACCAGCAACAAGATGAGCGCCCCCTACCAGGCCGTGAAGGCGCGCGACGGCTATTTCGTCATGGGCGCCACCAACCAGAAGCTCTGGGCCAGGCTGTGCGCGCTGATCGAGCGCGCGGACCTGGTCGAACATCCGGACTACGCCACCGTGGCGCTGCGCCTCAAGCACCGGGAGGCATTGATAGAGGCACTGGAAGCGGAATTTGCCCACCACGACAGCGCCGACTGGGTGGACCGCATGCTGGAGGCAGGCATTCCCGCAGGCCCGCTGCTCACCTATCCGCAGGCCTTCGAGGGGGAACACGGCCAGCACCGCGGCATGTGCATGGAGATCGACCATCCCATCGAAGGCAAGGTCAAGAACATCGGCTTTCCCGTCAAGATGCTCGGCACGCCCCAGCAGGTGCGCCGCCATCCGCCGCTGCTGGGCGAGCACAACGCAGAAATCATGGCCGAACTCCAGGCACTGAAGGCCGCCGCATGAGCCCGGCCCTGCATGAATCCGTGGCACTGACCGTTCACGCCGGGGGCGCGGCCGAGATCCTCATCGACCGCCCCGAACGCCACAACGCCATGAGCATGCCCATGTACGAGGCATTGCTCACGGCCTTGGAACGCTGCCAGGCCGACCCGGCCATCCGCTGCGTGATGCTGCGTGGCGCGGGCGGCAAATCCTTCATTTCGGGCACCGACATCGCCTACTTCAAGGACTTCCGTGACGGCCAGCAAGGCATTGCCTATGAAGCCTTCGTGGAGCGCGTGATCGACGCCTTGGAGCGCATCGCCGTGCCCACCATCGCCGTCATCGACGGCTGGGCCGTGGGCGGCGGCCTGGCCCTGGCCACGGCATGCGATTTCCGCATCTGCAGCACCGGCTCGCGCTTCGGTGCGCCGATTGCCAAGACGCTGTCCAACACGCTGTCGTCACGCAACATCGCCCGCCTGGTGGCCAGCCTGGGCGTGCCACGCGTCAAGCGCATGCTGCTGCTGGCCGACTACCTGTCAGCCGGGCAGGCCGAGGCCTGCGGGTTCGTGCATGCGGTGGTGCCGGCAGATCAATTGCAAGCCCAGGCACAGGCGCTGGCCGAGCAGCTCATGGCCTTGTCGGCAACCACCCAATCAGCAGTCAAGGAAAGCCTGAGGCGCATCGTCGTGGAGCAGCGGCTGGATGATGAGGATCTGGTTTCTGCGGTGTATGGGAGTGGGGAGTTTCGGGCGGGGGTGGCGGGATTCAACAGGCAATGATTTGAGCCAGCCTTGCCAGAATCTGGCGCAATCCTACAAATTGCTTGGCTAAACTCCACAGCCTGGAAAGAGGCGGTGGCTGCATTCTTGGCCTGAAAGAAAAGGCCGGTTGCTGCGCGTAGCCGCCCCTCAGATCAACGCAGCCCGAGAAATCCCATGCAAATCAAGAAATGCATTTCCGTCCTGCTGGCCAGCAGCTTCATTGCCCCGGCCGTGCCTGCGCTTGCAGGCGAAGAGACGGTGCAACTCATGTCCAATGGCCGCTACCAGACCTACAGCCTGCCCGACGACGCGCAGCAGGTGCAACTGGTCGAGACTTTGGCTGGCAACTGCAGCTACAACCAGAACTGGGGCTATGACCTGGGCCGCCGGGAGATGTGGGTCAAGGGCGGCTGCGGCGGGCGTTTCCGCATCCTGAGCGGCCTGCCCCAGGGCGCGCAGGGCCAGGAAGGCGGGAGCGACAACACGGGCGCATGGATCGCCGGTGCCGCCGTGGCAGCCATTGCCGGCGCCGCCATTTTGGCGAACAAGCGCGACAAGGACCGCGAACGTGACCGCGACGAGCAATGGAACGATGACCGCTATCCGGGCCAGCAGCCCGGCTATCCCTCGTGGGGCGGGCGGGAGGTGCGGGGCCAGAACGGCCTGTGCCTGGATATATCCGGAGGCCTTCGCCCAGGCAATGGGCTCATCGTCTACCACTGCAGCGGCGGTGAGAATCAGCGTTTCACGTTGACGCGTGATGGCGAGATGCGCGTGGGCGACCTGTGCCTGGACGTGGCCGATGGCAACACCCGCAATGGTGCGCGGGTGATTGCCTGGCAATGCCGCAACCAGCCCAACCAGAAATGGGACTGGAGCCGTGGCCAGATCCGCAGCCGTTTTGCCAACAAGTGCCTGGACATCGAAGGCGGCAATGCCCGGCCGGGCCAGCCCGTGATTGTCTGGTCCTGCGCCGGCGGCCCCAACCAGCGCTGGAACTGAGGGCGCTTGTTGCACAAGCTCTCTCCCGCGCCCGGGCCAGTGCCCGGACGCAACGCCGTTGCGGGCTTCCAGCGGCTGGGGCCCTTGCAGTGGCTGGGCCTGATCACTGGCGCCGTACTGCTGGGCGATGCCGTGGTGCTGATGGCGCGCGGCATGTTCAATCTGGGCGTGACGCTGCCAGCGGTGCTGGGCCTGCTGTTCATGGCCTGCAGCTTCTGGCGCCCGGCCATTGCGCGCAGGCTGCGCGCCAGTGCATGGCTGCGGCGCGCCTGGAGGCTGGGCTGGGCGGCGTTGGCGATGTGGCTGGTCAGCCTGTTGGTGTTCTGGGCGCACCTGCTGTCCGCCTCGTCCGGGTTGCAACCGGAACAGCCGGTGCAGGCCATCGTGGTGCTGGGCAGCGCCACGCGTGACGGCCAGCCGTCGCTCACGCTGGCCCAGCGGCTGGACCGCGCTGCCGAGCTGGCCGCCCGCCAGCCCAAGGCGCTGGTGCTCACCAGCGGCGGAGTGGACTTTGGGGAAAGCGAGAGCGAGGGCGCCATCATGGCGCGCTATCTGCAGCAGCGCCACGGCCTGCCGCCCGAGCGCCTGCTGATGGAGGAGCGCAGCACCAGCACGGCGCTGAACCTGGCCTGGAGCCTGCCCCTGCTGCAGGCGCGCGGGGTGGAGCCGCAGGCGGCAATCGCCATCGTCACCAGCGACTTCCACACTCTGCGCGCCGGCTGGATAGCCGAGCGCAGCGGCTACGGCCAGGCCTTCACCGTGGGTGCGCCCACGCCCCTGACGATCCGCGCCAACGCCTGGCTGCGCGAGTACTTTGCGGTGATCAGCGGATGGGTGCTGGGGGAGTTCTAAGCTGCCTGTGCGATGGGCTGCGGCCTTGCGGATTGGCTCCACAATGTGATTCTTCATAAATCAACAGGAGTGAGACAGTGGCAAGCGAACAGCGTCCTTTCCGGGTTCTGGGCATACAGCAGGTGGCCATCGGCGGCACCGACAAGCAGCGCATGAAGCGCCTGTGGGTGGACATGCTGGGCCTGACCCAGACCGGCACATTCCAGAGCGAGCGCGAGAACGTGGACGAAGACATCCTGGCCATGGGCCAGGGCGCGCACAAGGTCGAGGTGGACATCATGCAGCCGCTGGACATCGACAGGAAGCCCGCCGTCCACACCACGCCGCTGAACCATATCGGCCTGTGGATCGACGACCTGCCGCTGGCCGTGCAGTGGCTGACGGAGCAGGGCGTGCGCTTTGCGCCCGGCGGCATCCGCAAGGGCGCTGCCGGCTACGACATCTGCTTTCTGCACCCCAAGAGCAATGACGAGTTTCCGATCGCTGGCGAGGGCGTGCTGATCGAACTGGTACAGGCGCCGGCCGAGGTGATTGCCGCCCTGGGCTGAGACGTCTTCAGGCGAAAGGCTGGACGCGCCGCTCGGCATGCTCCAGCAGCCACAGCCTTTTTCGGGCGCGCGTCATGGCCACGTACAGGCGGTTGCGCTCCAGAAAGGCCAGCGCGTGCGGGGCCGAGGCCGGAAAGCGGCCGGGCTCCATGAAGGGCAGGGCGACATGCTCGTATTCCTTGCCCTTGGCTTCCTCGATGGTGCTCAGATGAAAGTCGAAGCCGCGCTCGGCCCGCACGGTTCGTTCGAAGCGCGTGGCCATGGCGGCCACCTGGGCCAGCATGTCGGGCACGGCCATGCCCGCCACCGAATCCATGAAGGCCTTCACGCGCTGACGCAAGGCCGCCGTCTGGGCCTGCGACAGGGCCACGCCGGCAAAAAGGCCCCAGACATCGGCCTGCTCCAGCAGGCTGCGCGCGTCTGACTGAAGCGCCAGGGGCAGTTGCAAGAAGCTGCCAAAGGCCTGGAAGTTGCGTTGCCCGCCCTGCAGGCTGGACTGGTTGCCCAGGAATCGCCAGATGATCTGCGGGTTGTGCAGCATCTCGCCCGCCATGCGCTGGGCCAGCGTGTGGCGGCTTGACGGATCGGCCATGTCGGCACCATCCACGCTGCCCTTGCCGTAGAAAAGCGCACCTTCCACAAAGGCCGCCAGGGTCTCGCTGCCCAGCACGCTGACCTCGGCTTTCCATGACAGCGCCTGCATGCCATGTGCGTAGCAAAGGCCCAGCAGCAGGGCAATCTCGCGCTGCAGGTAAAAGCGCTTGAAGCCGTAGAAGCTGGCGGACTTGCCGGCGCGGTGGATGGCCCATTCCAGCGCGCAGGCATCCTGCTCATGGCGCAGGATCACGGTCAGCGAGGGATTGCGCGCGCCGGGCGACGGGGGCTCACCCGGCGCCTCCGTTGGCGTGCCGCGCGCCAGACCGGCCTGGATCTGCAGCAGCTGGTCAATGCACTGGCTGTCATCGGTGTGCTGCAGTTGCTGCACGGTGCTGAAGCGCGTGGGCGCCGCAGTCAGGCCAACGTTGAACAGCGCATTGACCGCCTTGGCGATCTGCGGGCCAAAGCGCCGCGACTGGGTCAGCGCCAGCGTGGCCGTGGCCTGTGGCAGGAAGTCATCGAGCTGGTGGAGCTTGTCGCGGAACACGGACCAGGCCTGCGCCTCGATGTGCTGGTTGAAGTCGCCTGCGCCCAGAAAGGCGCAGCCGCTGGTTCCGACCAGGGCGCGCAGCAGTTGCAGCGAGGCCGGGTCCAGGTCATGCATCTCGTCGAACACCACCAGGTCGTAGCGCGGCAGGTCCAGCGCCTGGCCCTGCAGGGCGTCGCTGGCCAGTGCATGGCTGCAGTCGCCTTCGGCGTAGTACAGCGGGTCGCCGCAGTGGTCGATGCGGCGGCGCTCGTACTCGAAGAACAGGCCGGCCATGCGGTAGTCGAGCAAATACTCCTCGCAGAAACTCGCCAGTCCCATGCCCTCCTCGGCCAGGCGCTGGGGCAGCAACGACTTCTTGGCGCTGAGGTTGAAGTCCCAGAAGGCGTCCAGATCCAGGTCGCCGGGCTGCTCGAACAAAGGGTCGGGCTGCCAGGCCAGCCGCTCGCACAGCGCGGCATGTGCCTCGCGCACGCGGGCCTGCAGTGCCACGCGGTCGGCCAGAAAGCGGGCCGCAGGGTCGCGGCGGCGGATCTGCTGGGCCGCCCAGCGTTCCACCGTGGTGATCTGTACCTGGGGCGGCACTTCGCGCACCAGTTGCTTGAGCCGGTGATGAAAGGCCGCCACGCCGGAGCGCGAATAGGCCAGCACCAGGATGCGCTGGGCCTGGCCGCTGCGGCAGGCCTGAACCACCTTGCAGGCCAGCGTGGTCGTCTTGCCTACGCCCGCCAGCGCCGCCACGATGGCCGAACGTCCCTCATGCGCCAGGATGGCCTGCTGCTCGCGCGACAGCAGCAGCGGTTGGCCGTGATCAGTGGGAAATTCCAGGGAGCGCAGGGACATCGGAGCGAATCGGGGGAAAGTGGTGGAAAGCGGGTGGAAGCACGGGCCGTGGCAATGAAAACCGCCGTGGCGACGACGGCGGGCACCCATTGTGGTCGTTTTGGAGAGGCATCTGGCAGGTATTGGGAATCAAGGCCCGCGCCCGCTTGCACATCTTTTTCGGCCTGCATCGGACAATTGAGCGATGTTGGCCACCAATGGCTGCGCGCTTGCAGCATGAAGCATGCAGGCAGAAAACCTTCTGCCAAAACGCAGCGAACATCGCTCAAAAATAAGCGAAGTTCGCTCTTTTTGCAGGCCATGAAAATGGGGCAACTATTTTTGCCAAGGAGCCGGCTTTTTCATTCCCAATGCTTTTTTTGCTCATCAGAATGAAAAAAGCAGACCCACAGAGGAGTTTTTGATGACCGCCTGCAGCACCACCCCGACGAATTCCGACAGCCCCGCACAACCTGCGGCCGGCAGCCCATTGCAATGGCATGCACGCCCCTCCAAAAGCGACACGCTGCCGTTTGAAGGCGCCTGGAGCGTGCAGGCCATCCAGGAACTGCTGGACAAGCCGTTCATGGAACTGATGTTCCAGGCCCAGAGCGTGCACCGCGAGCACTGGCCTGCGGGCGACATCGAGCTGGCCACGCTGCTGTCGGTCAAGACGGGCGGATGCCCCGAGAACTGCGGCTACTGCCCGCAGGCGGCAGAGTTCGATACCGGCGTCAAGGCGGAAAAGCTCATGAGCGTGGACGAAGTCACGCGGGCCGCCCAGGCCGCCAAGGACGCGGGCGCCACGCGCTTTTGCATGGGCGCAGCCTGGCGCGCGCCCAAGGACCGCGACATCGAGAAGATGAACGAGCTGATCGGCGCCGTGAAGGGTCTGGGCATGCAGACCTGCGCCACGCTGGGCATGCTCCAGCCGCATCAGGCGCAGTCGCTGCGCGAAGCGGGCCTGGACTACTACAACCACAACCTGGACACCGCGCCCGAGTACTACCAGGACGTGGTCAGCACGCGCCAGTACCAGGATCGCCTGGACACGCTCAAGGCCGTGCGCGGCGCGGGCATCAGCGTGTGCTGCGGCGGCATCATCGGCATGGGCGAGGCGCCTGTGCACCGCGCGGGCCTGATCGCCCAACTGGCCAATCTCAACCCCCATCCCGAATCCGTGCCCATCAACAGCCTGGTGCGCGTGCCAGGCACGCCGCTGGCGGACAGCGAGCCTGTCGATCCGCTGGACTTCGTGCGCGTGATTGCGGTGGCGCGCATCACCATGCCCACGGCGCGCGTGCGCCTGTCGGCGGGCCGGCAGCAGCTGGGCGACGCCGTGCAGGCCCTGTGCTTCATGGCCGGCGCCAACTCCATCTTCTATGGCGACAAGCTGCTGGTCACCGGCAACCCCGATGTGGAAGCCGACACCACGCTGCTGCGCAAGCTGGGCCTGAGCGGCACGCGGACCTCGGTACAGGAGTGAGCTTTTTGAGCTTTTGAGCTCTTTTGAGCCAGCGGCTCAGGACTGCGGCCGGCCGCTGCCTTGCGCGGCGGCGGCCGCATCGTCGTCGCCGGCATCGAGCAGCCTGGCCGCACGGTTGCTCAACGCGGAATCCGCACGGAAATAGCCCAGCACCGTATTGACGCTGCTGTGCCCCGTCAGCGCCATGGTGTCGGGCAGGGGCACGTTCTGGCGCCCGGCCTCGGTCACAAAGCCCGAGCGCAGGGAATGCGCCGAGAAATCCCCCTCCACGCCCGCTAGCGCGCAGCGCTGCTTCACGATGTCGCGCACGGCCGCTGGCGACAGGGGCTCGCCCACATGGCCGCCTTTGCGGATGCGCCGGAAGATCGGCCCTTCCTGTATGGCGGCGGCACGCAGCCAATCGGCCAGCGCCTGGGCCGCGCGCCCGGTCACGGGCTTGTGGTTCTCGGGCACATCCCGCCCGGACTGGTTGGTCTTGGAGTGGGCTAGCGTGTAGATGAATTCCTGCGGCCCCACGGCGCGCAGGTGGCGCATGTCGGCCCCGGCCACCTCCGAGCGGCGGCGCCCGCCGCTGGACCAGGCGAACAGCAGCAGGGCGCGGTCACGGCGGCCGCGCAGGCTGTCATCGCAGGTCTGCAGCAATTGCTCCAGCAAGTCGCGCGTCAGCGCATCCTTTTTGGCGGGCTGCTCGCCGCGCCGCGCATAGGCCTTGCGCGTGCGCGACATCAGCTCGCGCACCGCGCCGTCCTGGCAGGGGTTGGCCAAACCGTGCACCTGATGGGCCTTGGACAGCACCGCCATGCGGTGCACCAGCGTGTTGTGCGACAGGGGGCCTTCGCGGGCCTTGTATCCGGCCTCGACCAGGGCGCGGTCCATGTGCGCCGGCATTTCACTGGCCAGGCCCGCGCCGGTCTGCCGCTGGGCGTGGTCGATGATGAATTGCAGCACGCAGGGCACATTCAGCGGCAGCTGCATCTGCTGCTCAAAACGCAGCGCATGCCAGGCGGCCCAGTAGCGCATCGCACTCTGGTAGCTGTTTCTGGTGTTGGTGGATTCGCCCTCGCGCAGCAACTCGCGCACGGCCTGTTGGGCGGCAGGCTCCAGCCCCGCAGAGGGCAGGGTGCTGCCTTGCTGTGTGTCTTCCAGAGGCTGGTCTTGGGGAATCAGCGAAAAGTGGCCGTTGCGCATCCGTGGATTGTCGCCCGGCACAGCATGGCCGCCCGCCGCGGAGCCTGTGGCCGTGCAGGCCATGCAAAGTTCAATTTCCAGGCTTTCCAGAGGCTGCAGCGGCCTTTTGCCTGGGCAAAGCCGTGTAATGTGCGTATCCATACTGTATGAAAATTTCATATGTAATATTTAATACATAGCACATATGATGTATTACGTAATATTAAAATAACTCACGATAACAATCACTTATCGTTGGTAATCTGGAAAATAGTTCACGATATGCAGAAAACATCCACCCGCGGCGTGCAGGAAGCCGATGTCTGGGCCGCGGCAGACGCCTTGATCGCCCAGGGCCTGCGGCCGACCATCGAGCGCGTGCGCCAGCAAATCGGCCGAGGCTCGCCAAATACCGTCAGCCCGATGCTGGAGACCTGGTTTGCCACCCTGGGCCAGCGCCTGGGCGTGGCGGCAGGGCAGGGCGAGCTGCTGCCCTCGTCCGTGCCCGATCCCGTTCAGCGCCTGGCCCAGCAGCTTTGGGATGCAGCCCAGGAAGCCGCCATGGAGGCCGCCCGCGCCGCGCTGCAATCGCGCGAGGAAGCGGCGCAGGCCACGCAGGCCGAGCTGCAGGAGCAGCAAGAGCAAATGGCGCGGCGCGAGGCGTCCATGCAGGCGCAGAAAGAGGCCATGGACCAGGCCCTGCAAGTGGCCCAGGCGCAGTCGCAGGACTTGTCGCGCCGGCTGGATGAAATGCAGCAGCAGCTGCAGGACCGAGACGAGCGCCTGGAGGAAATGCGCGATGCGCTGGCCGAGGCGGCCCGCCAGCGCGAGGCGCTGCAGCAAAAGCATGGCGAGGAAATGCAGTCCGCCGCGCTGGAACGCCAGCGCATGGCCGAGCAATACGCGGGCAATGAGCGCCACATGCTCAACGAAGTGGACCGTGCACGCCAGGAACTGGCGGCTGCGCGCAAGACAGCCACCGAGCAGGAGCGCAAGGCAGCGACCCGCCTTGCAGAGCTGCAAGGCCGCTATGAAAAGAGTGAGGAGGAGCAGTTGAGCCTGCACTCCCAGTTGCAGACCGCCCAGAATGCGGCCGCCCTGGCGCAGGAGCGTGCGGCGGACCTGCGCAGCCTGCTGGAGGCGCAGCAGCGATTGGCCGCTGGCGGTGCCTTGCCGGATGCCGGCACGGGGCTTTCACTGGGCCGGCGCGGAAGCCTGTCCGCGGCGCGCCGCTCCATGACGCGCCTCAAGGACAGGAGAGGCTAGGGCGTATCGCCCAGGCCAAGGTCAGGCCTTGGCGCGCGATTTGCCTTGGGGCGGCCGATGTCTGCGCATGGCCTGCGTGATGCTGTCTACCGTTCCACGCACATGCGCGCGCACTTCGCGCTCCATGCGATCCGGGTCACCGGCCTGCAGGCTGGCCACCAGTTGCTGGTGGTGCTCCTGCAACTTCGGCGAGGGCTCGTTGTTTTCCAGCCAGATCCGCATCAGCGGCTCGACCACCGAATGCAGGGCCGAGATCTGCTCGCACAGGCGCGGGGCTGCGCTGATGCGGCAAAAGCGCTCGTGAAAGCGCCGGTGCACCGTGATCCATTCCGACTGGTCACTCTCGCAACGCTTCATTTTCGAGAGCAGGTCCTGCAGATCGTCCACATCCGCCTGGGTGCAGCGCCTGGCGGCCATGGCTGCGGCCAGGCCTTCGAGCACGGCACGCATCTCGAAAACCTCGATGACCTCGCTCTCGGAAAGCTCCCGCACGATCGCGCCCCGGTTCGGCGGCATGACCAACAGGCCTTCCGCAGTCAGCCGGCGCAAGGCCTCGCGGACCGGCATGCGGCTCATGCCGATGGAGTTGGCGATGTCATCGGCCACCAGCCTGTCGCCCGGCTTCAGCAGCCCCATGCGGATGCCATGAGAGAGGTGTTGATAGGCCTCTTCGTGGGCGCTGGTCTGTGCCGCATCGGGCGAGGGGGTGGCAAGTGGCGGCATGGTGATGGTTCTGGGGTGGGCGGAGCCCGGTCGTCATTCTAGGTTTGGCTGTCAGGGTCCAGGGCGCACTCTGATGGTGCATTGTGTACGGCCAATCCAGGCATGGTGATTGCTTGGGTATCTTTGGAAAAATTGGATACAAAGATATCAGGATACGGTAATCTCGAGGCTGCCATCGCGCCCTGCGTCGATGGCGGTCCGCTGCAAGCAGCGTTGGCAGCCCCCCGGCCCCCCATTCATTGCCCGAAATCCAAGTCCCAGCAACACAAGGAAGAAGAACCGTTATGCGTAATTTCCAGAATCCTGGCCGTTCCGTCGTCATGTCCACGCACGGCATGGCGGCAACCTCGCACCCGGCCGCCACCCAGGCCGCTGTTCGCATCCTGGAGGCCGGCGGCACCGCCATGGATGCCGCCGTCGCGGCCTGTGCGGTCCAGTGCGTGGTGGAGCCTGGCTCCACCGGCATTGGAGGAGACTGCTTTGCGCTGTACAGCGAAAAGGGCTCCGACCAGATTACGGCCTACAACGGCGCCGGCTGGGCGCCCCAGGCCACCTCCCTGAAGGCCGTTCTTGCCTCGGGCGAGGAAAAGCAATTGCGCCGCCAGTCGCCCTACGTGGTCACGGTGCCTGGCGCCGTGGACGCCTGGGTCGCCTTGACGGAGCGGTTCGGCCGGCTGCCCATGGGCCGCCTTCTGGAAGGTGCCATCCGCTTCGCCGAGCAGGGCTATGCCGTGGCGCCGCGCGCCGGCACCGACTGGGCCATGCACACGCAACTGCTGGCCGCCACCACTGCGCGCGACATTATGCTGGTCGATGGCCAGGCCCCGGCCATCGGATCGGTTCACCGCCAGCCGCAGTTGGGCGCCACCTTGCGAAAAATCGCCGAGCAGGGCCGCGCCGGCTTCTACGAGGGGGAGACCGCGCAGGACATCGTCTCCTATCTGCGCAGCCTCGGTGGCGTGCACACGCTTGAGGACTTCGCCACCTATCGTGGCGAGTTCGTGCAGCCGGTCAAGAGCAGGTTCCGAGACCATGTGGTGCACGAGTGCCCGCCTCCGGGCCAAGGCATCATCGCCTTGCTGCTGCTGAACATTCTGCAGGGCCTGGAGCCGGGCACGGACCCGCTCTCGCCCGAGCGGCTGAAAGCCGAGATCGATGCCACGCGCATGGCCTACCGGGTGCGGGATGCGCTGCTGGCCGATCCACGCTTTGCCGATGTGGAGGTCGACTATCTGCTGTCGCAGGAGCTGGCCGCCCAGCTGCGCAACGGCGAGTTCCCGGAGCATTTCAAGACCCCGGCGACCAATGCGGCAGCGGAGCACAAGGACACGGTCTACATCTCGGTGGTGGACAAGGATCGCAACTGCGCCAGCTTCATCAACTCGATCTTCCACCCCTTCGGCTCCGGCCTGATGGCGCCCAAATCAGGCGTGCTGCTGCACAACCGGGGCCAGAGCTTTGAACTGGCTGAGGGCCACCCCAATTGCATCGGACCCGGCAAACGGCCCCTGCACACCATCATCCCCGGCATGACCACGAAGGATGGCCGCGTGGAGCTGGTGTTCGGCGTGATGGGCGGCCACTACCAGGCCATGGGCCATGCGCACTTTCTGTCCAAGGTGATCGACTACGGCTGCGATATCCAGGCCGCCAGCGATCTGCCACGGCTGTTCCCCATTCCCGGCACCGACAAGGTCGAAGTTGAAAGCACCTTGCCGCAGCATGTCGCGCAGGCGCTGGAGCAGCAGGGCTACCGGTTGGTGGCGCCCGGCTATCCTGCCATCGGCGGCGCCCAGGCCATTCGGGTGGATTGGGACAACGGTGTGCTGCACGGCGCATCCGACCACCGCAAGGACGGCTGCGCCATGGGCGCCAACCGCTCCTGACGGACGGCAGCCTGCGCGCTGGCTCCAGGCTGTCGTGACAGCGAAGGGGCCGGCGCGGCTTTCAGTGCGGATTTCAGTCGGCCTGGTTCGCCTGGAGGATGCCTGGAAGCGTGCGCAGGATGTGGGCGCGCATCAGGGCTTCCACCTTTGCGCCATCCCTGGCCTTCAATGCGCCTATGAGTTCTTCGTGCCTGTCGTGCACGTAGTCCGTCGATGGCTTGCCCTCCAGCCACACCCGCATCAGGGGCTCGGAGACCGAGTGCAGGGACGCGATCTGCCGCATCAGCTGGGGGGCGTCGGCAATGGTGCACAGGCGCTCGTGGAACTGGCGGTGCGCCGTGATCCATTCCGATGCATTCAGGCCGCTGCGGTGCATGCGCTGCAGCAATTGCTCCAGATCGTGGATGTCATTGGTGGTCACGTTCTCGGCCGCCAGGGTGGCCGCCAGGCCCTCCAGCACCGAACGCATGGCGAACACCTCGCGCACCTCTTTTTCGGTCAGCACCCGGACCACCGAGCCACGGTTGGGGCGGTTGACGATCAGCCCTTCCGTGGCAAGGCGGTTCAGCGCCTCGCGCACGGGCATGCGGCTGGTTCCAATTTCGGCCGCGATGTCATCCGGTGCCAGCCGCATGCCCGGGCGCAGTTCGCCCGTGCGTATGCCGCGCTTGATGTGTTGGTAGGCCTCTTCCTGTGCCGTGGCATGGACAGTGTCAAACGAGGCGCGTCGGTCGGTCAGCATGGTTTATCCGGTGTCTTTCGCCCAGGGCAGGGGCCCGCCGATTCTACGGGGACCTGCCTGCGCCTCTCGGCACCCCGTTTGTGCCGGTTTCCACGCAGCCATGCCTGTGCAGGTAATGGCAAGAGGCGGTTTTCCCTAGAGCTGGTTCGATTATTGCTTGCTAGTCTTCTGCATGATTGGATACAAATATCTAAATATCTATGCATTTTCCCCATGGCAGCCGGAACCTGTTCCTTCGCCATGCCTGCTCTCCAACCTGATGAAGACCATGCCTCTCCAAACGCTCCGCACTCCCCTGGCCACGGCCCTGCTGTCTGCCCTGGCCCTTGTCGCATCCGCTCAAGCCTCTGCCCAGGGGGCCGGCGCCTGGCCCAGCAAGCCCATTCGCATCGTCGTCCCCTTTCAGGCCGGGTCCGCCACGGATCTTTTGAGCCGGCAAGTGGGGGCCGGGCTGAGCACTTCATTGGGGCAGCCCGTGCTGGTGGAAAACAAGCCGGGTGCCGCCGCCATGATCGGCAGCGACACCGCGGCCCGGGCCCCGGGCGACGGCTACACCCTGCTGATGAGCGGGCCGGCCTCCATGGTCACCAATCGTTTTCTGTACAAGAAGCTGAGCTACAACCCGGACGCCTTCGAGAAGGTGGCCATCGTGGCGGTCACGCCCAATGTGCTGCTGGCAAACCCGTCCCCGCCGTTCAGTACGCTGGCTGAGATGGTGGCCTATGCCAAGGCAAACCCCGGCAAGCTGACCTATGCCTCATTCGGGGCCGGCACGACCTCGCACATGGCTGGCGAGTTCCTGCGCCAGGCCGCCGGCATCGACATAGTGCATGTGCCCTACAAGGGTGCGGCCGAGGCCATCCCGGCCTTGATATCGGGCCAGGTCTCCCTGTACTTCGACACCATCATGACCGCCTTGCCCCAGGTGAAGGCCGGCAAGCTGCGCGCCCTGGGCGTATCGACTGCAAGCCGCGCCGCCATGGCCCCGGACATCCCGACGATTGCCGAACAAGGCTATCCAGGCTTTGACATCGCCCCGTGGTACGGCATCGTGGCCAGCCACGGCACGCCGCCGGCCGTGGTCTCCCGGCTCAACACCGAGATCAACAAGCTGCTGAACACCCCTGAGTTCCGCGAGCGCCTGGTGGCCACCGGCGCCGAAGCCCGTGGCGGCAGCGTTGCCGACTTCGAGGCCTTCGTCAAAACCGAGGTCCCCCGCACGGAGAAGCTGGTACGGCAGGCCGCAATCGCGCTGCAGTAACCGGACCGGCGCCGCCGGGGCAGGGCGGTGGGTTGCCTGCCGTGCGGCGCCGATTTCATCTATGCAGGGCGATGCTCCTGGACCGGGATGATTCGCTGTCCAGCCGAAAGCCTGCCACCACGTCCGCCAGTTGCGCGGCCTGCTGCTGCAGCGACTGCGCCGCGGCCGTGGCCTCTTCGACCAGGGCCGCGTTCTGCTGGGTGGACTGGTCCATCTGGCTGACGGCCGTGCCGATTTCGGCAATGCCCGTGCTCTGTTCCTGGCTGGCATTGCTGATCTCGGTGACGATGGCGGTCACGCGCTGCACGCTTTCCACCACCTTGCCCATGGTGGCGCCCGCGTCCTGCACCAGGCGGCTGCCGGCATCGACCTGGCCCACGGAGTCATCGATCAGCGCCTTGATTTCCTTGGCAGCCGTGGCGCTGCGCTGGGCCAGGGTGCGCACCTCGGAGGCCACCACGGCAAAGCCCCGGCCCTGTTCACCGGCGCGGGCCGCTTCCACAGCGGCGTTCAGCGCCAGGATGTTGGTCTGGAAGGCTATGGAGTCGATCACGCCGATGATGTCGGCGATGCGGTGCGAGGACTGCTCGATGCCGCCCATGGTGCGCACCACCTGGTCCACCACGGTGCCGCCATGCGTGGCGATGTCAGAGGCGCTGCTGGCCAGTTGGCGCGCCTGGCGCGCATTCTCGGCGTTGTGCTGCACGGTGGCCGTGAGCTGCTCCATGGCGGCAGCCGTTTCCTCCAGCGAGCTGGCCTGCTGCTCGGTGCGCGCCGACAGGTCCTGGTTGCCGCTGGCGATTTCAGTGGAGGCATGGCGCACGGTCTCGGACGATTCCCGGATGCGCACCAGCACCGAGGCGATCTTGTCGGTGAAGTGGTTGAACGCGCGTGCGATCTGCGTCAGTTCGTCATTGCCTTGCACCGACAGGCGGCGCGTGAGATCGCCGTCACCCGAGGCGATGTCTTCCAGCGCATCGCGCACCACGGCCAGCCGGCGCGTGACGCGGGCAATGACGGCGCCCAACAGCGCAATTGCCAGGATCAGCGAAATGGCAACGATGGCGCCCGACACCTTGAGCAGCGAACCCAGCGCGGACAGCGCCTCGTCGCGCTGCACGGCCACCACCAGTTGCCAGTTCGTGCCGGGCACGCCCTGGCCGTAGAGCAGGAAGTCCTTGCCGCCGACGGCCGTGCGCATGCCGGAGTCCGCCTTGGGCAGGGCCTGGATGGCGTCGGCACGCAACTGGGGCGAGAGCGCGGAGACGGGCTTGAGCGTGAGTGCCGGATCGGGGTGGGTGACGATGGCGCCCGCCTCATCCACCAAGAAGGCAAAGCTGCCCGGCGTGGGCCGGATGGCGCCCACGGTGCGTACCACCGTGGTCAGCAGCACGTCGGTGCCGACCACGGCGACGGGATTGCCGGCCGGGCCCACGGGCTCGGCAAAGGTCACGCCCACTTCGGGTGGAGAGACAAACAGATAGGGCGCCGTCACGATGGGACGGCCTTGCTTGAGCGCCTGCCTGAACCAGGGGCGGGCCGTCACGTCGTAGTCGGCAGCCATCTCGTTGAGGAAGAACATGCGCTTGTCGGTGTAGCCGAAGTAGGCATCCGAAAAGCCGCCGCCGTCGCGCAGCGCCTGGACCACGGCACGCGGGTCCGGCGTATCGACCGCCTGCGCCAGGGTATGGGTCAGCAGGCGCTTGGTCGCCACCCATTCGCCCAGCACCTGGGCCTGGGCGTTTACCAGCTGGCGGCTCTGGTCGTCGAGGGTGGACAGCACATGGCGCTGCACCGTCAGAAAGTTGGCAATGGCCAGGGCCAGCATGGCCACGGTGACGATGGCCACGCTGAGCGCGATGAGTCGCGCACGCAGGGACTGGAACATAGAAGAATTACTTATTGCAAGAAGATGCTACATACGTTAGCAAATTTTCTTGACAATACGCGTCCTTGCAGGCGGTGCCCCCTGGCCGCCGAAGCCTATGCGGGGAATTGCCGCCCCTTCAGTGCTTCAGCGCTCCCCAGCCAGCAGCCTGCCCAGCGCCTCGTAGGCCGGCAGCGAGGTCGGATCATTGGCCGCATTGCCAGCCACCGGGTGGGAGGCGAAGCGCGCAATCACCATCTGTGCCTTGGGATCGATGTAGACGGTCTGGCCATGCACGCCGCGTGCGGCGAAGGCGCCATGGGCGTTGTGCGTGACCCACCACATGTTGCGGTAGGTCCAGCCCGGCAGCAGCTTGTAGCCGGCCTTGGCAAAGGCCGCCGCATCGCCGCCCCGGCGGATATCGTCCACGGCCGCTGCGGGAACGATCTGCTGGCCGTTGAACTGGCCCCGGTTGCGCAGCATCTCGCCAAAGCGCGCCAGGTCCCGCAGGCCCAGGTTCAGGCCGCCGCCTGCAAAGGGCGTGCCTGTGGAGTCCACCGACATGTAGGCATCCTGCTCGGCGCCCAGGCGGCTCCAGATGCGCTCGGACAGCAGATCGGCCACCGATTGGCCGCTCACGCGCGCCAGCACCCAGCCCAGCGCATCGGTGTTGGCCGTGCGGTAGCCGAAGGCCTTGCCGTGCACGCCTTCGGGCTTCACGGTCTGCAGGAATTCGTAGTAGCTGCGCGGGCCGGTGTAGTCCTTGGCCTTGGGCAGCGGGTTGCCGGCCGCTGCATGCGCCCAGACCTCGGCCTGGGGGTCCGCATAGTCTTCGCTGAAGCGTATGCCCGTGGTCATGTCCATGAGTTGGCGCACCGTGGCGTTGCCGAAGGCCGAGGCCGCCAGCTCGGGCACGTACTCCGACACGCGGCGCGAGGGGTCGAGCTGCCCCTCGGCAGCCAGCATGGCCGCCAGCGTCCCGACGAAGGACTTGGTCACCGACATGGCGCCGTGCTGGCCTTCGGGTTTGAGCACGCCGAAGTAGCGCTCATAGACCACGCGGCCCTTGTGCAGCACCACGATGCCGTCGGTGTAGTTGGCCTTGAGCGAATCGCGCCAGGTCATGGGCTGGCTTGCCCCCAGGGGCGTGAAGCGCAACTCGTCAATGTCTTCGCGCAGCGCCTGGGCCAGCGGCGCTGCAGGCGCCAGGCCGCGCGACACATTCACCGTGGGCATGAGCTGGCGAAAGTGCGAGACGCTCCAGCGCATGGCGGGAAACTGGAAATAGGAGCCGTCCTCGAAGCGCAGCATGCGGTCCGGCGGCGGCGGCGAGCCCACCATCCAGCCCAGCTTTGCGGGGTCGCTGGCATCGGCATCGGGATAGGAGGGGGTCTTGGCTGCGGTGACCCCTGCCGTGGCTGTGGCGAATACAAGGCTGCCAGCCAGGGCACCGGCGAAATGTTTGAGCTGCATGGCGGCAACCATACTACGGTTGCCGCGGCGCCAAGATCCGCTGCCAAAGGATGGAAGCCGGCTTCCATCCCAGGCCGTGCGCCCAGTTGGCGCAAGCGCGACAAATGGCCTTCTCGTTGGACTAAGCTTCAAATAGTTTTTGAAAATCAAAGCCTGGCGAATGCCCATGAAAAGCCTGCAAGACCTGGATATCTTCGTGCGCACAGCAGACAGCGGCAGCCTGTCGGCCACGGCGCGTGCCCTGGACCTGACCCCGGCTGCGGCCAGCGCAGCGCTCAAGCGGCTGGAGGCAGAGCTGGGCGTGACCCTGTTCGTGCGCTCCACGCGCAGCCTGCGGCTCACGCAGGAGGGCGAGCTGTTTCTGGAGCACTGCCGCCCCGCGCTGGCCGGCCTGCGCCAGGTGCGCGACCAGTTGGCTGGCGGCCAGGCCGCTTTGCGCGGCACGCTGCAACTGGCCGCCCCCTCCGACCTGGGCCGCAACGTGCTCATGCCCTGGCTGGACGAATTCCAGAGCCAGCATGCAGGCGTGGATCTGCGCCTGCACCTGTCCGACCGCGCAGCCAATGTCTACAGCGAGCCTGTGGACGCTGCTTTTCGCTATGGCAGACCGCAGGATTCCAGCCTGGTGGCCTTGCCGCTGTCGGACACGCACCGCCGCGTGCTCTGCGCCGCGCCTTCCTATCTGCAGCAGCGTGGCGCACCCGCCACCCCCCACGACCTGGCCGGTCATGACTGCCTATGCTTCATGCTGGGCGAGGAAGTGCACGACCGCTGGAGCTTCTGGCCGGCAGGGCAGGGGGCAGCCGTACCAGAGGCCGTCCATGTCCGGGTGCGCGGCCGCAATGTGGCCAATGACGGAGATGCCGTGCGGCGCTGGGCCGTGGCCGGGCGGGGGATTGCCTACAAGTCGTATTTCGACGTGGCCGAGGACTTGGCCCGGGGCCGCCTTCTTGCGCTGTGCACCGACTGGACGACCGAGTGCGTTCCGCTGTTCCTGGTCGCCCCCAGCCGCAGGCAGTTCACGCCGCTGGTGCGTGCGTTGCGGGATTTTGTGGCGGTGAGGCTGGCCGAGCTGGAGGCGGCACAGCCCTGAGACATCACGAAGCCTGCGTCCCCAGCTCCACTGGCCCGTGCACGTGGTGCTCCGCACAAACCTGCCGCGAGAGCACATGGGCCTCCACCACCTGGGCCGCATTCCCGGCTGTCAACCGCCCGTACCAGACGCCGTCCGGATAGACGATGGCCAGCGGGCCATGGTTGCAGGGGTACTGGCAGCTGGTCTGCAGCAGGCGCAGCCTGGCACGCAGTTCGCTGCTGGCCTGCACGGCCTCGCCCAGGCTTAGCCAGACGGCCACGGCGCCCAGTGCCGTGCAGCGCGGCCCCGTGCAGACCAGGGCATGGTGCTGGTGGTCCGGCACCTGGGACCAGGCCTGGGGATCGTGCTGCCATTGGTCGCCTGCGAATTCGGCCACATCCGGGGTCTGCAGGGCTTGCCTGATCTGCGGCAGCAGCAGCGCGGGCATGGCGTGGGCGCCCAGCAGATGGTCGGCAAACCGCACCTGCACGGTCTGGTCCGGCAGTTGCGAGCGCCAGCGCATGGCCAGCTTGTGCAGCCAGCGCAGCAGGGCAGGCTCGTCGGGCGCGAACAGGGGCAGCACGACGATGGAGCGCGCCGGCAGGCATTGCTGCAGCGCCTCGGGCAGCGAGGGTGCGGCCTTGTCCACGAAGGATGTGACGACCTTGCAGGCCGGCTCCAGCGTCTGGCGCAAGGCATCGGCCAGTTCGATCAGGCTTTGACGCGAGGCTGCGCCCGTGCCGCCACGGCCCAGCACGATCACGGCGTCGGGCCCGGGCGGGATGGATTTTTCAGAGGAGTTCATCGGGAATGAAGCTGATGCGCAGCCGGCCGGTGGCGGCATGGATGTCCACCTCGGCAGCCACGCCGTAGACCTGGCCGATGGTGGCCGGGGTCAGTACCTGGGCCGGTGTGCCATGGGCAACGATGCGGCCTTGTTCCATGAGATAGAGACGGTCGCAGTAGTGGGCGGCGATGTTGAGGTCGTGCAGGGCGACGATGCTGCTGATCTGCAGGCGCCGGACCAATGACATCAACTCCAGCTGATGGCGTATGTCCAGGTGGTTGGTGGGCTCGTCCAGCAGCATCAGCCGAGGCTGCTGGGCCAGCGCGCGGGCCACGAGCACGCGCTGCTTCTCGCCGCCGGACAGGCTGGAGAAACGCCGCTCCTCCAGCGCCAAGGCATTCACCTGGGCCAGCGCCTGCCGCATGCAGGCGAGGTCCTCGGCGCTGTCGCCCGCCCAGGGGGACTGGTGGGGGATGCGGCCCATCATCACGGCTTCGCGCACGGTGAAGTCAAAGCTCTGCGGCGCCTCCTGCGCCAGGACCGAGACCTGGGCCGCGAACTCGCGCGCCGTCATGTCCCGGATGTCGCGCTGGTTCAGCAGCACGCAGCCTGCGTCGGGCCGCAACACTCGGTAGAGCATGCGCAGCAGGGTGGATTTGCCGCTGCCGTTGGGGCCGATGAGCCCCACGCATTCGCCGCTGTGCAGGGCGAGGCTGGCCTGGTCCACGATGCGCCGGGCGTCGGCACGCCGGGCATCGGCACTCCAGCACAGGTCCTGGGCTTGCAGCTTCATGGGCCGCGCCCTCCCTGCACCGGCTGGCGCACCAGCATCCAGACGAAGAAGGGTCCGCCGATCAGCGAGGTGATCACGCCCACGGGCAGTTCCATGGGCGCAAAGGCCGTGCGCGCGACAAGATCCACCAGCACCAGCAGCAGGGCGCCGGCCAGGGCGGCCACGGGCAGCACGCGCCGGTGGTCCGTGCCCACCAGCATGCGCGCGGCGTGCGGCACGATCAGTCCCACAAAGCCGATGGCGCCGCTGACCGCCACCATGGTGCCCGTCAGCAGCGACACCGCCAGGAACAGTGCGCGCCGCAGCCGTGCCGTGTCCACGCCCAGCGTGGCGGCGGCCTCGTCACCGGCCAGCAGGGCGTTGAGCGGGCGCGTCTGCAGCCCCAGCCAGAGCATTCCCGCAGCCAGCACGGCAGCGGGAATGCCCAGTTCCTCCCACTGCGTGCCGGCCAGGCTGCCCAGCGTCCAGGTCAGCAGGGCATTGGCCAGGTCGCGCTGGCCCGAGGACAGGGTGATCAGGCTGGTCACGCCTGCCAGCACATAGCCGATGGCCACGCCGCCCAGGATCAGCCGCGTGGCATGGATGCGGCCCTGGGAGCGCGCCAGCAGGTAGACGGCGACGGTGGCCGCCAGCGCCCCCACAAAGGCCCCGGCCGTGAGGGCGTACATGCCGGCCGAGACCAGCGCACCGAAGGCCAGCACGGCCACCGCGCCCACCGACGCGCCCGAGGACACGCCCAGCAGATAGGGATCGGCCAGCGGATTGCGCACCATGGCCTGCATGATGGTGCCCACCACGGCAAGCCCCGCGCCCACCAGGGCCGCCAGCAGCACGCGCGGCATGCGGATCAGCCAGACGATCTGCTGGTGCTGCGGCGTGATGCCCTCCAGCGGCGGCGATTGCATGCCCAGCACCTGCAGCAGCCGGCTCCAGGCAATGCGCCAGACCGTGCCCGCGGGCATGTCCACGGGCCCCCAGGTAATGGCCAGCGTCATCACCAGCAACAGGGCCGCGAACAGCAGCAGGCACCAGAGGCGGGCGGCGCCAGGACGCCAGGGCCAGCGGGAGTCAGTTGACCGCATGGCTGGGCGCCGGCATGCGGTCGGGGTGCAGGGCCTGCGCCAGGGCGCGGGTCCGCGCAATGTTGCGCGGGCCGGGCGTGGCCTCGGCATAGGTCATGACGAAGAACCGCTTTTCGCGGATGGCATCGACGCCGGCCAGCTCGGGCTTGGCCAGCAGGAAGTCGATCTTGCCCTGGGCATGGGGCTGGCCGTAGTCGATGATGACGATCCACTGCGGATTGCGCTGCACCACGTCCTCCCAGTTGCCTGCAGGCCAGTTGCTGGGAATATCGTCGAAGATGTTGCGCCCGCCCGCTTCCTCGATCATGGCCTGCGGCATGCCGTAGCGGCCCACGGTCACGGGGATGTCCTGGCCGCTGTCGTAGACGAAGACCGAAGGCCGCTGCCGCACGCCCTGCATGCGCTCGCGCAGGTCCTTCAGGTCGCGCTCCAGCCCCTGCGCCAGTTGCTCGGCATGGGCGTCGATGCGGAAGATGCGGCCCAGGTTGCGCAGGTCGGTCAGGCCGTCTTCCAGCGCCACTTGGCTGCGCGGCCCCACGCGGATGCACGATTCGGACAGCACGTATGAGGCAATGCCGTGGCGCTGCAGCACCTCGGGCGTGACCTGGCCCTGGCGAAAACCGTAGCTCCAGCCTCCGAAGACGAAATCTGCCGAGGCGCCCAGGATGGCCTCCAGGTTCATCTCGCGCTCGGCCAGCCGCGGCACGCGGGCCAGCTGGGCCTGGAAGGCCGGGTCGATCTGCTTGGCCTGCGTGATACCGCTGTAGCCCACCAGCCGGTCGCCCAGGCCCAGGAAGAGAAACATCTCGGTGATGTTCACATCATGGGTCACGGCGCGCAGCGGTGCGTTGGCGTAGGTCACGGGGCTGCCGCAGACATTGACGGTCACGGCCGCCTGCGGTGCGGCAGCCGGTGCCGGCAGTTCACTGGTGGTGCCGGAATCGCTGCGCGAGCAGCCGACCAGCAGCAGGGTGGCCGCCAGGGCGCCAGCGCAGAGGCCGTGGAGGCTTTTGGAGCGCGCCATGGCCATCAGAACCGGATATGGGCCGCGATCTCGAAGCGGCGGCCTTGCCCGACCAGGAACTGGCTGCCGTAGCTCGATCCCACATAGACCCTGTCGGCCAGGTTGCGGCCGATCAGGCTCAGGGTGGTGCGCGGGTCCACCTGCCAGCTCAGCGCGGCGTCGGCCACGGTGTAGGCGGGCAGGTTCACGGTATTGGCGTTGTTGCCAAAGCGGTCACCCACGTAGCGCAGGCCCAGCGAGGCCTGCCAGGCGCCCACGCGGTAGTGGCCCCAAAGGTTGGCCGTGGTCTTGGCCACGTTCTGCGGACGGTTGCCTGCGCGGTTGCCGCCGGCCTCGATGAGCTTGTCGAACTGGGCGTCCACGTACGACAGATTGCCCTCCACGCGCAGGGCGGGCGTGGCCTGGAAGGTGGCGGTGGCTTCCGCCCCGCGCGAGGACTGGCTGCCGCCCTGGATGGAGATGGCCGGGCGGTCGGGGTCGCGCGTGATGATGTCGTCCTTCTTGATGTCGAACACGGCCAGCGTCCATTCGCCGCGCCCGCCAGCCACCTGCTGCTTGATGCCGATCTCGGCCTGGCGGCCCTTGCTCAGCTTGTAAGCCGTGTTGGCCAGGTTCAGCGACACCAGGCTGTTGACGGGATCGTGTCCCGAGCTGATCTGCCCATAGACATGGGTGTTGCGGGCCAGCTCATAGGTCAGGCCCAGGCGCCAGGAGGTGGCGGCCAGCGTCTTGTTGAAATCCGTGCCGCCCACCAGCGAGTGGCTGGCAAAGTCGTAGACATCGCGGCGCAGGCCGGCCATGGCCAGCCAGCGGTTGCTGATGCGCCAGGCATCTTCCAGGTACAGGGCATGCTGGGTCACGCCGGTTTCTGTCTTGGCGGCGGTGAGATCGGGGCTGGCCCAGCTGCCATGCACGGGGTCCCAGGCCGAGACCGTAGACGAGCCACCATAGGGCGAGTTGTTGGACAGCCGCAGGTTGATGCGCGCGGCCTCCCAGCCCATGGCGATCTTGTGCGAGCCCCGGTCCACGTTCAGGCCCAGGCGGTTGCCGGTCTGCTCCAGGTCGTGCAGGATTTCCAGGTAGTCGGAGCGGCCCACGGTCCAGGTGGCGGGGTTGAGCGCGTAGGCCTCGATGTTGCGCCAGTGGCGGTCGGACTGCACGTGGTACAGCTCGTTGCGCACCGTCAGCCAGTCATTGGCCTTCCATTGCACCTTGGCGCGCAGGCGCTCGTCGGCATAGCGCAGCACGCTGTCTTCGGCGTTGTAGTTGCGGTCGCGCAGCGACTCCACCACCTTGCCGTCCAGGCCCGGCGTGCCCCAGTAGCGGCTGGGCTTTTGCACGCTGCGGTCGGCGATCAGGTCGATCTGCAGGTCGCTCGTGGGCTCCAAGCGCAGCGTGCTCATGAACTTGCCGTTGCGCGACTGGTCCAGATCGCGCTCGCCCGCGCTGCGGGCGGTGTAGCTGTCGATGCGGTAGCTGGCATAGGCGCCCAGGGCGCCGGTCACGCCCAGGCCCAGGCGCAGCGTGTCGTCCGTGCCCGCGCCCACCAGCACCTCGGCCGAGCTGGTGCGGCTGGGCTGCTTGCGGATGGCGTTGACCGTGGCGCCCATGGTGCCGCTGCCGTACATCAGCGAGGCCGGGCCGCGCAGCACGTCGATGCGCTCGTAGCCCCAGCTGTCACCCGGATAGGCCGTGGTGCCGGCGGCCACGCCCAGCACCATGCCGTCTTCGGCCACGCCCACGGAGTTCACGCCCGCAAAGCCGCGGCTGCTGAAGGACAGGCCGCCATTGCCCGGCGTGCTGCTGGCCGTCAGGCCCACGGTGCGCGTGACGGCGTCCACCAGGGCGTAGTCGCCGCGCTCCTGCATCTGCTCGGCAGAAACACCATCCACGCTGGCCGGCACTTCCTGGTTGGAGACGCCGGTATGGCTGGCAGAGCGCGCAGGCTGGGCCAGTTGCTGGCCGATGCGTTCGGCCTGGCCGGTGACCTGGACCTCGGGCAGGGCGGTTGATGGCGGCGTTGGGGTGGGGGTTTGGGTTTGAGCCTGCGCCGGCACGCAGATGAAGGCGCAGGCCAGGGCCAGCGGGCTCAGCCGCACGGAAAGGGACTGGGCAGCGCGAGCGCTGGAAACCCTGGAAAAGGAAGAATGCATTTCGAACATCGGTCTTCGACCGTCTGATGCGAAAGCAAGGCACTGCCACCTCTCCAGCCAGCGTGGGAGGAAGGGGAGCAGGGCGTTGCCATCCGCACCCCGCAGACAGTCAAGAAAACGCCTGCACAGCAGGCGCGAAACGCAGCAGGCCGGTCTCCGGGCTCACAAGCGGCGCAAGGACATGCCTTGCGCCCAGCGCCCCGTCTTCCCAATCCACCCGCGAAAAGCTGCATGTTGCAGACCACGCCATGAACCAGTGACAGCCTGTCATCGCCCCTCCGCAGGGTTGCGGAGACTGGCGGGACAGGCATGGAGCGCCTTGACTTGTTTACCGTTGCGGGGGCAGCCAAGGCCTGTGCCGGCAGCGCAAAAAGCATTTGCTGGCAGTCACCTTGTTCCCGTTTCATCCCCATGGCTGGCATGCGGACACCTGTTGCACGGATGCCTTTGCAGGCGCGGCATTATAGCCAGCGGTCCGTTTGCAGAGCCTTGGGCGCCTGGGGCACGTCGTGCAAAAGCAACTCCAGACCCAGCCACTCGCCACGGTGAACGCGGCTGATGGCATGCCGCAGATGCACACGGTAAAAGCCTGCCGCACCGCGCACCGGGCGCGGCCCCGTGGCGATGATGGCCGCATCCCCCAGGCCCAGCGGCAGCACCATGGGGCGCGATTGCATGCGCGGGCGCTGCTCGGTCATCACGAATTCGCCGCCCTCGAAATCCTGGCCCGGCCGGGACAGCAGCAGCACCAGCTGCAGCGGAAACACCGCCGCACCTTCGCTGTATGAACGCAGCGGGGCATGGCCCGCTTGCGGCACGCGCAGCAGATGTGGCTGCGGCTGCGTTTGGCCTGCTTGCCGGCCCTGACGCATGAAATCCTCGAAGCAGCCTGGCAACTCAGGCTGCATGCCCATGTGTTCGCGCCAGCGTTTGGCCAGGGCCAGCAGATGCCCGTACAGCACCGGGCGCCATGCCTGCATGGAGTGCGGCAGGCCAGGCACGGCGGCCGCCTCGCGGGCCAAGGCACGGCTTTCATCCGCAGTCAGCAGCTGCGGCAGCAGTGCATGGCCTTCGGCATCGAGCTCAGCGGCAATCCGCGCCCAATCCAGGCGGGCGAAGCGATCCTGGCTGTTGAGCCTATCCATTTCAGACCGTCCAACCATTCAGCCCGCCTTGCGAAAAGTGAGATTGATGCGCCGCCCGCCCAGCAGCGGGTGAGGCTGGTCCTTGAGCGGCAACACGCCGTGGTGGCGCAGCCGATCCACGCCGCCCCAGACCACCACGTCGCCATGCTGCAGCGGCACCCTGGCCGTGCTGTCCGCCCGCGCCAATCCTCCAAACAGAAAAGTGGCCGGCATGCCCAGGGACACCGAGACAATGGGCGCGCCCAGGTCGCGCTCGTCGCGGTCCTGGTGCAGGGAAAGCCGGGTGCCGGGCAGGTACTGGTTGATGAGGCAGGCATCGGGCACAAAGCCATCGAACCCCGCCGCAGCGGCCGCCTCGCCCGCCAGCCGTACAAACACGGCCGGCATGGCCGGCCAGGGCTGGCCGCTGAGTGGGTCGATGGCGCTGTAGCGGTAGCCGCGCCTGTCGCTGGTCCAGCCCAGCGCGCCGCAGTTGGTCATGGCCACCGACATGGTGAAGCCGCCCGGCGTGACCAGATGGCGCAGCGGCGCCCGCGCCGCAATGCCTTCGACCGCCTCCAGCAACTGCGCGGCATGGGGCAGGGCATGGCCGCGCAGCACCACGGATTGGGGGCCTATGGATTCGGCACCGGTAGGCTGTTCATCGGCGAAAAGATCCAGCGTGCTCATACCGGCCATCCATCAAAGTGCGTCATGAAAGATCAGCCCCACGGTATGGCGATGGCCGCTGTGGATGCGGCTGACCCCATGGCGCATGGCCACGCGGCGGTAGCCGGTGCGCCGCCCGGGCACGGGCCGGTGGCGCACGGCCAGGACCAGCGCATCGCCCTGGTCCAGTGCCATCACATCGGCCCGCTGCCGGTCGCCATCGGCCTGGGTGATGACGAACTCGCCACCCGTGAAGTCCCGCCCGGGCCGCGACAGCAGCAGCACCACCTGCAGCGGAAACACATGCTCTCCATAGACATCCTGGTGCAGGCAGTTGTAGTCGCCCGCACCGTATTGAAGGATGAGCGGCGTGGGCCGCAACTGGCCCTGCGCGTGGCAGCGCGCCAGGAAGTCCTGCAGCCGGTCCGGATAGCGCACCTCCAGCCCCATGCGCTGGTTCCAGAGATTGGCCACCGGCGCCAGGCGCAGATACAGCTGCTCGCGCAGGCGCTGCAGCAGCGGTGGCAAGGGGTAGTCGAAATATCGGTACTCGCCGCGCCCGAAACCGTGGCGTGCCATGACGATGCGGGAGCGAAAGCCGTCTTCCCTTGCGTAAAGAGTGGCCAGGTCGCGGCATTGCTGCGCATCCAGCAGGCCGGGCAGGCGCGCGCAGCCTTGCTCATCGAGCTGGTGCTCCATCTGCGTCCAGTGGCAGGGCGGGGCGGATTCGCAAGCTTCGTTGTCGAAAAGACCGAGGTTGTGCATGGCGGGCGGGGTTGGCGGTATGGGCGCTGCGGGCAATTGCCGCAGTCTAGGGCGGCGCCGCAGCGCCTGCATCCCGCTTCTTGCAGTGGACAGAATGTCAACCGGTGGAAGCGCCTGCCAGCCGCGTGCTGGACAGGCCTGGGAGGGCCGGCTGGCGGCTGCAATTGAACAATCGCGGCATTCCTGCAAACGCCTCAGGCCCGCCATGTCCAGCAACGTCCATCACCTCTATCTTTTCTTCGATACGCCCCTGCAGCTGCGCCGCGTGCAACTGATCTACCAGTACCTGGCCCGGCAGTCCTGGGAGCAGGCCGAGCGCTGGATCCATGAGCTGGACCCCGCCCTGGACCGGTCCGCGCTGTGGGATGACGACTGGGCCAATGCCAGCGCCCTGGGCCATCCCCAGCACCTGGAGCTGGGCTTTGACACCCGCACCACGGCCGGCATGCCCTGGCGATTGCTGGAGACGCTGTTCCAGCACGGGCTGCAGGCGGCGGTGCTGCATGTCTTCTACGACCAGGTGGGCGAGAGCGAGCGCTACCACTTCGATGCCGGCCAGTGGGTCAGCCACCATGCCTGGCTGTCCCGTTACCCGGAGCGCCAGGTGCTGGTCGATACGGATGGCGAGGTCTATCCGCAGCCCGGCCAGGAAGAGGGCGCCGACGGCACCGCCCTCACCAATCCGGCCCAGCCCATGACCATCACCCGGTTGCGCGAGCGGGACCAGGAGCGTGACCGCCAGGCCCAGGAATCCGTGCAGGCCCTGCTGGACACCATGGCCAGCCTGCGCAAGAGCGGCGTGTCGCCCGTGCAGGGCATCGTGGGGCTGTTCATGCTGCGGGCCGGCTTTCGCGGGCTGTGCGAGGCCGTGGCCTTCACCGTGATTGCGGCCCTGGCCTTCAGAGGCAAGGGACTGTGGCTCTGGCTGGCTTTGGGATTGGTGCTGGCGGTGGTGCTGCCTCTGTACCGCATGGCCGGCGCGCGACGGGAGTTTGCGGGGCAGGGTGGCGGCGATGCCGCATCCTGAGACAATCCGCGCTTGGCAAAATGAAACAAATTGCACAACACCAGCTGAATCCCAGGAGAGGGTGAACAGGATGAGGATACGGACCATGGCCCCGGCAGGGTGGATCTGCGCCAGCAGGCGCTGTTTTCCTGAGCGGAGCCGTCGCTGATGCAGCCCACCGCCATTGAACAGGGTGCTGCCGTGGCACCAGGCGTTCACGAGGATTTCGGCCATTTGCTGGGGCTGTACATGCGCCGCATCCGCGCCAGCGCCTCGGGCGTGGCCACCGAGATCGGGCTGAGCCGGGAAGCCGTCAACAACTGGAGGAATGGGGTTTCCCTGCCCAATCCGCGCTCGCGCGACCGGCTGGCCGCCTGCGCCCAGTACCTGCGCCTGACGGAGGCGGAGACCAATCGCCTGTTCTCCGCCGCTGGCTTTGCCACGGAGTTTCCGCTGCAGGCCGCCGCCGCCGGCGCCCAGCCTTTTGCAGGCTTCATGGACCGGCTTTTCGCCCAGTTGGCCCAGGCCCGGCCCTATGCCATCACCATGCTGCTGTCGCCCGCGCACTGGGGGCAGCCCCCGTTTCGCCAGGAACTGCTGCTGCGCGCCCGCGCCCAGTATGGCGCCGAGGCGGTGTTGCACATCCAGCCGCCCTACAGCGTGAGCACGGCTGCGGCCGACTACTTTGCGGCCCTGGGTCGGCAATGCGGGCTGGGCGAAGTGGGCTCGGACTACGAATTCGAGGCCCTGCTGGAAAAGCGCCTGCTGGCCGGCGGCCGGCTGTTCTGCCTGGTCAGCCGCTTCGAGCAGGGCACGGCGCAGCTGCGCGAGACACTGGCCGGCATTCTGCGCAGCCTCAGCGAAATGCACAGCGGCCGCCTGCACCTGCTGCTGTGCGGCAGCGAGGCCCTGGCCGACCTCAAGTACCGCAGCGGTGACCTGTCGCTGCTCAACATCGGCCAGGTGGCCCACTGGCCCGATCCCACGCTGGAAGACCTGGCCCTGATGGCGCGCCAGCGCTGGCCCGGCACGGCCTGGCCGGCCGAGGTCATCGAGGCATTGCAGGCGCTGACGGGCGGTCATCCCGCGCTTTTCGAGGAAGCGCTGCAATGGCTGGTGGAGCAGGGCGTGGGCGTCGCTTCCGTGCACTCGCCCCTGCTGCGCGCCCATCTGGTGGCCAGCGCGCGCCTGTGGCAGACCTTGCTGCCCCTGGCGCAGGAACCTGCCACGCGCGAGCAACTGCGCGGGCTGGTGGATGCGGCATCGCTGGGCCGTGCACGCCCCTATCTGCAGGATGCCGTGCTGCGGCGCCTGTTCTGGGGCAATCTGCTGCAGGTGCGCGGAGCAGGTGAGGGCGCCCATCTGCACTGGCGCTGCGACATTGCCCGCGAAGCCGCCGTGGCGGTGCTGCAGGCATGAGCGGCCTGGGCCGGCTTGTGCAACTGCCCAGATCCTGGTGGCGCGCCGCGCTGCTCGCCTTGGTCACGCTGTTCATCGGCACGGCCATCCTGCTGCCCCGCTACAACCCCGTCACCCGCAGCAGCCTGCAGGGCGCGGAAAGCTCGGGCCGGGTCTGGAACGAAATCATCCTGTGGCGCCTGGCCCTGATGGACTATGTGCGCCAGCATGAAAGCTGGCCGCAGGACCTGGCCAGCGTGGCGCCGGACATTGCCGAACCGCGCGTGCGCATGAGCTCGCCCAGTCCATTCGTGCTGCAGGCGGACGTGGCGCGCGACAGCCAGATGGGCGTGCTCGCCGGAACCCAGGTCCTGCTGCAACTGGACAGGCAACGCTGGGACTGGAGCTGCCAGGGCGGCCTGCCTCCGACTCCGCCGCGCTACCTGCCGCTGAACTGCAGCCCCTCGCCGGGCCAGCCCGAGCATGAACCCTTTGGATGGCTGCGCAGCGTCATCTGGACCAGCGCACTGGTCTTTGGCTGCCTGGCCCTGCTGTGGCTGGTGCGCCATCCGCTGATAGGCCCGGCACAGCTCAAGCCCGAGCGCCTGCGCCGCAAGCCCTACCAGCATCTGCCCCAGCTGGACCGGCTGCTGCGGCTCACCGGCCGCCGTTCCGCCGTCCTGCGCGCTGCAGGCATACGCCCGCCGGACTGGCAGCGGGCCCTGCGCCTTGCCGGCGCAAGCCCAGGCGCCCGCGTGCGGGCCCTGGCCGAACGCCTGTCCGCCGTCTGCAAACCGGCGCAAGGCGAGTGGCCCGTGCCCGGCGACATGTTCGAGTGGACGCTGCCGCCCGAGCTGCCCATCGCCCTGGGTCGCTGCCTGGTCTATGCGCCCCCGGCGGAGCTGGAAGAGGGCGAGCTCGTGCGCCAGCTGCGCCTGCTGCAAACCGGCGGCGATGTGGTGCTCATCGTGAGCCCGCACCATCCCCAGTCGCCCATGCCGCTGCTGCAGCGCCATGCCCAGGACCGCGCCAACCTGCACGTGCTGCTGGACAGCCCGGGACAGACCGAATGGCTGCTGGGCGGCGCTCCAGACCAGGTGCTGCTGCGGCTGCTGGCCACGCAGTTGCAGGTCACGCGCATATCGCCCTACCAGACGCGCGGCGGCGTGACGCGCGAGGACGTTTTCTTTGGCCGCGAGCGCCTGCTGGCCCGCGTGCTCAACCGCGAACCGGCCAACTACCTGGTCGTGGGAGGACGCCAGCTCGGCAAAAGCAGCCTGCTCAAGGCCGTGCAGCGGCGGCTGCAGGAGCATCCGGCCATCGCCTGCCACTACATCTCGCTGCGCGACCACCGCCTCACGCCGCGTCTGGCCACGCAGTTCGGCCTTCCCGTGGAAACACCGCTGGAGGCCATCATTGAACACCTGCAAAAGCAGTCGCAGGGCAGGCGGCTGTACCTGCTGATCGACGAGGCCGACCTGTTCTTCCGCGACGAAGCCCGCAATGGCTACCCCCAGCTCAGCGCCTTGCGTGCGCTGAGCGAGGAGGGCCGTTGCTGGTTCATGCTGGCGGGATTCTGGGATCTGTACGCGGCAGCGCTGCTCGACTACCAGTCGCCGCTGCGCAACTTCGGCGAAATCCTGGCCATTGGCGGATTGGAGCCAGCGGCATGCCACGCCCTGGCCACCGAACCGCTGCGAAGGCTGCGCCTGGGCTTTGCCAACGACGCTCTGGCCGAGCGGCTGATAGAGGCCAGCGGCAGGCGCGCCAACCTGGTCGCCATCCTCTGCCAGGAATGCCTGGAAGCCCTGGGACCCGACGAACGCGTCATCGAAGAACGCCACCTGCGCCAGGCCATGGCATCCCAGCCCGTGCAGGACGCGCTGGTGGGATGGGGCCGCTTGAGCACCGACGAACAGGCCTGCCGCCTGGACCGCATCGCCGTCTATCACACAGCCCAGCAAGGACAGACCAGCCTGACCGCACTCGACGCCCTGGTCCAGTCCCACGGCGCCACCGGCCAGGCCCAGGCCCTGCGCCGGTCCCTGGCGCGCCTGCAACTGGCCTACGTCCTGCGCCGCGATGAAACCCACGGCGTGCACGATGCAAGCTACGTCTTCACCATTCCGCTGCTGCAGCGCCAGTTCGAGCCACAGGAAACCGCGCTTTTGCTGAAGCAGGAGCTTGAAGGCCTGGAAACCGTCTTGAACAGCTGAAAACGAAGCAGGCAAGGCACTGGAGGAGTGCCTTGCCTTGGTTTTCAGGCTGTTATCTGCGTTTGTGATTTAACATAATATACAGACCACCCGGGCCGCAGCGCTCCCGACGGCGCCAAGGGTGAGGGCGCCGCCGACCAGAAATCTGCGCACCATGCGCGATTTGCACGCACTCTCGCGCTCTCCTTCCAGGGCCGCGATGACCATCCATTTTTGAGCATCTTCCCCCAGCTCTTCGGCCAGTGCCCCAGCTATCGCAGGGCTCAGGTGCTCGCGTACTTTGGCCGTGGCGAGCGTGGTTCGTGCGAGTTTGAGGCGCTGGGTCCAGTAGGGCGCGGGTTGCTGCTTGAGGGCCTTTTCCAGCAATTCGAACGTCGTTTGCATGTGCTCTCCCGTGGCTTGATGACTACAAATTGCAGTCATTATCCAAGACCATTGACTGCAATGTGCAGTCAGAGGCACAGTCCAGCTTCATGACTGCATGTTGCAGTCGCATACAGGAGCCGGCATGCCCCCCTTGCACATCGAAAGTCCATCCCCTGCCGAACAAAGGGCATCGGCTGCTTGCTTGCCGGCTCCAGCCGCCGGGCAGGGGGTGGGCACCAGGTCAAGGATCAATCTTGATTCGGGGAATCGATTTGTAGCGACGTTCTTCGCGCTGCCGCTCACTCTCTTCAGCAGAGATGCCGGTGAGCGGCTGCAACGCCTTATCAACGTTGCGCCACATTTGGCGCGTCGTGGCCTCATTGCCCACGCGTTTGTGACCACTCATGCTATGGGCCCCCTCGGTTGGCCGCACATCAACGACTGCTCCGCCCTTACAGGGCTCGTCGCTGTACGCGTTTCCGCATCGATAAACAGTTTGGGCGGATACGCCGGCTCCGACATATATGAGCACGGCCAGCACGGTTCTTTGCAGCATTGCGACTCTCCTTTCCCTATCTTGGGGAGTGTCGCATGAGGCTTGTCGCCAAGCACGTTCAGGTGGGCTACCAGACTCCGGGCCAGCGCCCTGGCTGCCGCAATTGCGCGCACTTCGAAGTCACGCGCCATGACTCGCCAGTGATCGCCGCCCGCACGGCATGCACGCTGCATGGCCTGGAGGTCACCAGCGGCGGCATCTGCCACAGCCACAAGCTGCAGCGTCAGGCGGACGAGTCGCAACTGGCGTTCCAGCGCCGCCAGTTTGACCTCCTCTCCTCGTTTCAGCTTGAGGACGACGCCTGTCCCTCTCCCCAAGCTGGGGAGCTTCGCGCATGACCATCGCATTGATCGACTCCCCCTCATCCGCACGGGGTGCAAGCTGGCGTCTGCGCTCCGTTGGCGCGGTAGCGCCTTCCGCCCGTGCTGTAACACGGGTGGAAAGTTCTTCCACCACGTCCACTTCGGAATCCCCTGATTCGCGCTCGCGCGCCGCAAAGATCGACTGGCTCAACGCCACGTTCGACCAGCCCGCTATCAGCGTTCACGGGCTAATCAGCTTCGTCGGCCAGCTCATGGGCCGGCCACTGACCGCCGAGCTCGACGGCGGATTGTTCGGCTTCACGGAACGCCACAGAGTCACCGCACGCCTGGACGATGGCGCCAAGGTTGAGATTGGCTCCATCGCCTTGGGCGGCGAGTCTCAAAAAGGCCGCTGGCTGCTGCAGCTCAACGGCAAGGGCTGCGGCCTGGTCACGGATTGGGCCAGCCTGCAGGAGCTGCTCGAAGGCCTGAACGCGACGATCAGCCGCGTTGACCTGGCAGTGGATTTCCTCGACGGCGAATACACCGTCGATGACGCATTGACGCTCTGGGATCAGGGCGCATTCATCAATCGTGGGCGCAACCCTGAGCTGGACACGCAGGGCGCTTGGCACGAATCAGGCACGAAGGGACGCACGATGTACGTGGGCAAGCTCAAGAACGGCAAGACGCTGTGTGTCTACGAGAAGGGCCGGCAGCTCAACATGCCGGACAGTGACTGGACCCGCTACGAGGTCCGCCTCGGCAACCGCGACCGCGTGATCCCCCTGGACGTGCTCACGAACCCGGACAAGTACTTCACGGGCGCATACCCAGCCCTGGCCCACATGCTCGAAGCCGCGGCCGAGGAAATCCCGACAGCGCGCGAAGAGGTCAAGGGCAGCTTGGCCCATGGCCTGCACCACCTACAGCGCTGCTACGGCAAATACATCCATCAGGCCATAGAAACCACCAGTTGCAGCATCGCTGAGCTGGTCGAGGAAGTGCGCGTGGTGGGCATCCCCAAGAAGGTTGAACCTTCCGGCGTTGTTGCCGGACTCGCATGGCCCGAGCTGCAGGCCCAGATGGAGCGATTGAAATCATGAATGCACCGATAGCGCAAGCCGCAACCCCAACTCAGGGAAAACTCAACGTCATGCAGGTGGTCGTGCGCGGCCGCATCGACGCATCGCGCAAGCACGACAAGACCCGCTACACGCGGATCGTGACGCCCGCCCCAGACCCCTACAGCCGGCCTCAGACGGTCGAAATCCGCAGCAAGCAGTCTCTGGGTTCCCAGGGTGACGAAATCACTGTGGTGGCCCAGCTGGGCGGCTTCACGCGCAAGCCGTTCCGCAGCACGAACCAAGAGACTGGCGAGACGGTCATGGTCACGCCGGTGGACCTCACGCTGGATGCGATCGAGGCCTGATCCTGATGGACCAGCAACACGCGCAAGACCTGCTGCGCGCGCTCAGCGAAGTCTCGCTGCTGCTTGGCCTGGCCGGTGGGGTCGTCGGCGCCATGGCCTACGAACTCGCCCGCAGTCTCTGCGATCGCTGGTTCGCACGGCGCGACGCTCCTGCAGATCATCAACCGCAGCGGTAGGGGCTTCCGGTCTGCCTGCGCAGCGGGCGGGCCGGATGCCCCGGCCGCAAGGAGGACACACATGTTTTTCGCACTTGTTTTCGTATTTCTGGCCGCAGGCACTGCATCCGAGGCGATGTATCAAGCGCCCGCGCCCGACTGGGCAGATTCCATGCAACGCGATCTCCGTGGCGGCTGACATGGACCCCGATCTGCAGATTGCCGCCTGCCTGTTTTTCGCCTTCGTGCTGGGCTACCGGCAGGGCAGGAGCGGCTGATATGGCGCTGTTTCTCACGGGCCTGTGTGCCTGCTACTTCGCTGGATACAAGTTCGGCGTCTTGGTCTCCTGGATCACCAAATTGGGCAATTCCGCCTGATGCGAACCGGCGCTATCCGGTGCTTTCGAAGAGAGGAAATGAGCATGAAAGAAGCTCTGAAAAACCGCCTGGCAGTCCTCGCTGTCCTGGCCATGTCGGCCCCTGCCGCGTTCGCGCAGTCCACTACTCCCGAAGCCGCTATCGGCGACGCCCAGGACAAAATCCTGGCGATCATCGCAGTCGCTGGCCTGGGCTTCATCACTGTCGCTTTGGCCTCGGTGGGCTGGACTGTCGGCGCCAAGTTCATCAAGCGCATCGGCGGCAAGGCTTGATGATGGCCGCGCGTCTCGCTCTGTGGCTTGTCGCGCGGTCGCATCTGCTGCGGGCACTCGCGGGCATCTTGCTTGCGGTGCCTGTTTTTTCTGCGCATGCCGACTTTGGCCGGCCCGCTACCTACTACTTCAATGGCAGTCCGTACCCGACTGCGCAAGCTGCGTGCCTGGCGTACGACCCCAGCTATACCAGGCCCGCAGGCGTCGAGCCGCGCGTTACTGCTGATCGCGTTGTCAACACGACTGTCTGCCTCACTGAAATCGGTTCGGCTTTTCCGGCAAGCGTCAATTCCGTCTGCGAAGACATCCCCAATCGTCAGCGTCCGAATCGCACTCCGGGGCCCATCGCATTTGGCGCTGTGACCCTGGGCGCAGATGTTTGCAACTACGCAGGCACGGATCCGGGCAGTGGCAGCACAGACCAGTGCGAGGCCAATGACGGCAAGCTCACTACGGCCAATTACACGCTCGGCTGGGCGCGCGGCTCCGAGGTCGATAAGGACGACTACATCGGCGCCCTCAAATTCCCCGACACACAGAAGGCGGCTTGCGTCAACGGCTGCCGCGCTAGCTTTGCGGAGAATCAGACGGGCGATGCGTACCGCTCTCAGACTCCGACAACGCAGGGCCTCTACCGCATCTCGTCCGACTACACGATGGTGGGGGGCAACATCCCATGCACGGCGGGCCCCGAAGATGCCCCGTTTGACCCCAAGACGCCCAACATGCAATGTCCTGGCTACGTTGGTGAGGTCAACGGCAAGACGGTCTGTGTGGGCAACGCAGACAAGCCCATCCCGCCCGCCGAAAAGCCCGGCGTGAAAGACAAGACGGGCAAGGGCGAGGAAAAGGGCAACCCCAAAGCCGGTCAGAAACCCGGCAGCGGCGACGGCTCGGGCAACGGCGGCTCTGGCCGCACCCCGTCGACGGGCGATGGAGGCAACGGTGGCGGGCCTGTAGGTGCTGTCGGCGGTGGTGGCGGCACGGGTGGAGAAGGCGAGGGCGAGGGCGACAAAGACAAAAAGGGTTGCGGCCTGCCTGGGCAGCCCAAATGCGCCATCGACGAGACCGGCACCCCCGACGGCAAGTCCGCTTACGGTGAGCTCAACGGCAAGCTTGACGGCCTCGATGCTCAGCGCAAAACGGGCACAGACAAGATCACCGGCACGGGTGATAAGGACACGAGCTGGGGCACCAGCTGGTCATGGTTTCAGCACGGGCAATGCCGCCCGATCAGCCTTGGCACTCTGCCTATAGGTACTGGTGTGGAGATGCGCATCGACATCTGCCACATCGTGCCCTACACAAATTTGGTCCTTAACTTTTTGTGGGCCGTGGGCACATTCATCGCCGTCCTGGGCATGGTGTTTCGCGTGACGACAAAGGGGGATTGATATGCCATTGCTTGGTGGTCTGCTCGTCAATTTGTTCGCAGGTCTTGTCGCCGCGCTCGTCACTTACGTCTCTCGCAAGATTGCCTTTGGCATCGCGATGGTCACTCTGATGACTGGCCTGACAGCAGCGCTTTTTGTTGCGATGCGTGCTTCGCTGTCGTCGCTTACGGCGGCAATGGGGGAGGGTCCCCCTGAGCTCTTCATGATGTGCCTGCAGATGGCCATCCCGCCCATTGCCCCGGGCTGCCTGTCCACGTACATCACGATCTGGACCGCGTGCACTGTCTACACGTGGCAGCGCGATTTGCTGCATCTCTTCGCAAAGGCGGGATGCCATGGCTGTCTATGTTGTCCAGGGCAAGCTCGGCACAGGGAAGGGGAAATTTTGTGCGCTGAAAATGCGCGAGGCCATGCTACAGGGGCGTCGTGTTGCTACAAACTTCGATCTCTTCCTCGAGCATTTGCTGCCAGCTGGCAGCAGGACCACGGCCACGCGCGTGCCGGACAAGCCTACGGCTCAGGACCTTGCCGATATCGGCCCCGGCAACCCGGATCACCGGCACGATGAAGAGCTCAACGGCGTGCTTGTGCTCGACGAGCTCGGCTCCTGGCTCAACGCGCGCAGCTTCGCGGACCCTGAACGTGCCAAGCTGTTGGACTGGCTGATTCACGCGCGAAAACACGGCTGGGACGTCTACCTCATCGTCCAACACTTGGACATGATCGATAAGCAGGTCCGCATGGGTCTCGCCGAATATCAGGTGCGCTGCATCCGCGCCGACAAGATCAAAATCCCTATCGTGGGGACCTTTCTCGGCAAGCGTGGCCGACTGCCTAAGTTCCACATCGCAAACACGTCCATGACAGACGTTCCGGGCGTCACGATTGATCGTGAGTGGTTTCAGGGCAAAGACCTGCATGACGGCTACGACACGCTGCAGGTGTTCAGGGATTGGGCTCGCGATCCGAAAGACGCCCGCTTTGCGGCTGAGCTCTATGCAGGCCCTTACAGCTACTTAAGCCCCTGGCACGTCAAGGGCCGTCACGATCAGCCAGTCCAGCGCAGGTCCTGGCTCGCGCGCCTGCTGCGCATGTCCCCGCCTGAGCTCAAGTCGGCGCCTTTGCGCAAGCCTCAACTACCTGCGATTGCCCTCTGTTCTCAACTGCCGCCGGATGAGGCATGGGCACTCGCGCGCCGCTATCTCAAGGGGGTCTCATGATCTGGTTCTGGCTGCTGTGTGTCGCTGTGTGCCTGTGGGCCGCGGGCAAGCTCTACGACGATGGGAGCGGGCAATGATCCGTGCACATGCCCTCTGCTTCGTCCTACTGTCCGGCGCCTGTCTGGTGCGCGCGCAGGGCCTGCCTCCGGTGTCGTTGACACCTCCCGTAGCTGTGCCTCCAGTCGTCTCTGAGGTAATCCCACTGCCCGTGGTCCCGGGCGCCCCTGCTGCTGAGCTCCGGGTGCCAGGCGCGCAGGCCGTGGGCTGCATCAGTTCGCCTAAGCTGTGTAGCTGCTTCGATCAAGTGGGTGAGCATGTGGCTGTACCGCCCGGCCTGTGTGCCCAGCTCACTGATACCGGCGCTGAGCGACTGGCGGGCGGAGATCTGTCGCGTTTCGAGCCGCGCCCGGTCGAGCTCGTACCCGATCCTGTGTTCCCGGCGCCGCTGCCGCAGCACGGATTGCGCTATGCGCTCGATGTCGCTCGATCCATCGTCGGCCGTCGCTGAACGAGGATTTCGACGGGGAAAACGTAGTTTTTCACGTTGAAACCGCAGGGCGCAGCAGGGCACGGATATTTTGCCGAGAGGCGGGATCACAGGGTTTTGCGGGAGCGAGAGGATTTCGCAGGGGAGACTGGAACAGTCTTCACTGTGAAACCGCAGCGCGGAAGCTGGGCACTATCTCTGCACGGATAGCACGGGGGTATCGGGGGCGAAGCCCCTGATGTTCACCTTGTCCCGCGCGACGTACCCGGCGATGTGCTCACGATCTCCCCAGCGCGCCTGCGCGAGCTTCCTGATTTCGACCAGGTCGAACACTGCCGCATCGTTGCCTCCACGGTCGCGCCGGCTCAGGTCCGCGAAGCGCAGCGCCTGGACTCAGCGGGCCGCAAACCGCCGCCCTAAAAGACAACGGCTGTTGCGCGAAGCGCTCCTGCTGCTTGCAGCGTTGCTCTGGGATTTGCGGAGGAATGCAAAGCATTCATCTGTAAATCACAGAGTTACGCGAGCCCTTTCAGGTTCCACGGGCTGCTGGCTACACTCGTTGGTAGAAGAGGAGGGCGGTATGGCCAGGTATATGAACGAAAGCAATGAAAACTCGTTTTTCGTTGATGTGGTCAAGATTGCGCTGGGCGTTTTTATTGGCGGGCTATTGGCGGCCCTTGCATACGAGCAAATCTTGGCCTGGCGCATGAATGAGGCCCTGAAAGAAGTTCAGGCGCAGACCCAGCGAGCGACCGCACAAATGAAGCGATCACTGGAGCTTGCCGAGCAGCAAAGGCAGAGCGATCGAGAGGCGCAGGATGAGCAGAGGCGGCAAGCACTTGAGCAGGCTAGGCAGGAGCGCCTTCGACAAGAGCGCAAGAATGCTGCTTGGGAGCGCTTCTACCAGCCTCCAGAGGCCTGCAAGGTGGACTCTGCAACCATGCCATGTGTGAATGCATACATGGCGGCAAAGAAGCGATTCGAGCTGCAGTACAGGGACTGATTCAGCGGATTTTGAAAATGGGGCTGTTGGCAGCACCGGTTTGCGAGTTGGAAAGCTCCTGCCCCATTCTCAACAATTGCTTGACAAGTCGATCATTTTCACGCTTAAGGCTTTGCGCCAGTGCAAAGTACTGTGCGGCATGATTCGCGGCGGTCACGTCAGCAGTCCGCAGGCCCCATGTTGACTCCCAAAAAAGGGCAAGCATCACTGAACGTGGTGCTTGCCCCTGGGCTCTGTACCTGCGCAGCGTCGGCACAGACACGTCGATGAGCTTGGCTATTTCTTTTTCGCTGGCCTGGATGTTATCCAGCAGGCTATGCAGATGGGGCAGGCCAGCAGGTCGTGGTGATCTGAACATCGTTAAAAAGCCGCAGGGTATGCGGCTAGATGTTTGCTGGTCCTTGGAAAAGCGCTCTCGATCTAGGAGTGTATACGATTAAACATAATATACATCGTATCTATCAGTTGATCGCTAAAAAAAGTGAGCTTTAAAGAGACTCACATCGGTAGCATTCACCAACTATGCGGACGTTATGTTCAGAAGTTTCTTCGTTGACTCCAGCGCTACGCTTTCAGAACACCTGATGAGGATTGCGCTAACCACTCCAGACCAGGCTCCACCAGAACCACGCACGACAGACGGCCTTTGACATCGCCGCACGAGTACATCACGAACACGACGATGTTGGTCTGGTTGCACGGCTGCCCCCGTTTCGTTGAACTTGATCTCACGAGTGAAGCCTGCGGCTCCGTCCTGGAATGCGCCACGACCGGGGGCAAGTCGTCGAGCTCGTCGCTCAGGCTCCGAAACTCCGCAGCTACGCTCATATGGCGCTTCGTTGCCGCGGAAACAGGCGTGCGTGTCATGGCCGCCTCAGTGTGTATTGCGGCAGTTTCGGATGAAAGGATCTGGGCGGTAGGCGGTGCTGGAGGCTCTGGCGAAGCCGAGGCCTCGTCCAGGCCTGCGGCAGCTCCCGATGATTGCTCGTGCATCGCACCGCCCTCCTCCCTGGCCCGCGCCGGCTGCGGCGGCCGTGGGGCTTTCTTTGGTCGCATCGCCGGTTCCGCGTTCGGATTTCGCCGCAGGCCGCTTTGCCGCAGCAGGTGGTGCCCTGAATGCCGCTTCACCCATGACTGCCGCAAGCTTCAATTTCAGCTTGCTGGGCGCCTTGGGAGCAACTGCGGCTGCAGGCGCGCGAGCACTGGCTGATATTGCTGCAGCTTCGGGCGCATGGCCTGCCACATCCTCCTTGCCACCAGAACCTGCCGCGGGAATCTGCAGCTGCACGGCCTGCGGTGAGGCCCCGCCCTCCCCGGCCTCCTCCTTGCGTTTTTGCCGCAGGACCAATCTGCCTTGCATGGGTGCCGGATACTTGCTCTCGTGCGAAAACACCTTGTCCAACGGAAATCGCAGCATGGTCAGATCGTACTCATAACCTCCTCGATCTGCCGCAGCTTCGGACCCCACCCCCTGCACTGTCACATGCCAGATTGCCTGCCCGGTGGCCGGGTTCAGGTCGATGACGCCATATTCCTTTCAGACGTCTTTCAACGCGTATGCGCAGCTTGACAAAGCCCACAAAGAATCCGTGCCTCAACCCTGGCAATGCGGCCTTGCTGTCTGGAGAGGCGGTTCTAGCTGGTGTATTCAGCGTTGGTCTTCACGTAGTCGTAACTCAAATCGCAACCCCACGCCGTCCAGTTTTCGCTCCCTTCGCCGAGATCCACAGCAATGTCGATCTTCTTGCTTGCGTGCAAGTTTGCAGACAACTCCTGCAGTCGCAGTGGCACAGCCTCACCACGCGAGAACAGCGTGGCCCCATTCATGCGAATCACGACGCAGCGGGTATCTATGGGCCCGGTTTGCTGCTGACCAGGCTTTCCCAGTGCCATGGCGACGCGTCCCCAGTTCGGATCACTCCCAAACACTGCGGTCTTCACCAGCGGTGAGTTGACGATCAATTTGGCGACTTGGCGAGCGTTCTCGACCGACAATGCGCCCGTCACCTGTGCCTCGATCACTTTGGTGGCGCCTTCGGCTTGATAGACAATGTCGCGACTTAGTTTGAGCATCATGGCGCCGAGGGCGGCTTCAAAGTCGCGCAGCAGGTCTGGCGTCGCTGGCACTAGTGCTGTAGACAGCACAATCAGTGAGTCGCTAGTGCTGGTGTCTGTATCTACGCTGATGCTGTTAAAGGTGCGGTCACCCACGCGCACGAGCATCTCCCGCAGCAAGTCCGCGTCTATGGCAAGGTCCGTGAAAAAGTAGACCAGCATAGTCGCCATATTCGGCTCAGTCATGCCGGCACCCTTCGCCATGGCTGCGACATTCACGCCACTGAAGCATAGAGAGCAAACCTTAGGCCGTTTATCGGTGGTTAGGATAGCTTGCGCTGTTTCCGGTATCAAACCAGGTTGGAGTGAGGCCACGGCCTTTTCCACTCCCGCTTCTACAACTGGCATGGGTAGCTGAACGCCGATCACTCCGGTGCAGGAGATGAGCACATCTTGCGTCGTAGCGCCCACACCGCCTGCGACGATGTCACAAATGCGCATTGCATCCGCCCGATCAGTAGGCGTGAAGGCGTTGGCGTTCTTACTAAGCACAATCAATGCCTGCGCCTGTCCATCGGCCAAGTGTGTGCGGTCGATGTGTACAGCAGGGCTCGCGCTGCGATTCTTAGTGAAGATACCTGCGCCGACTCCCGGCTTGTCCATCGCCACCAAGCAGGTATCGTAGGTATCGGGATATTTGATGCCAGCCTTGACCGCCGCGCTTCGGAGGCCTCTTGGTTGACACGCTAAGTCACTTTGAACAGCTATCAACTTTCCTTCTGTGATCGACGCGATCTGATAAATAGTGGCATCAGGATCGCCGTCTGCAGGCAGCTCTACCACTACATGCTCAAAAATTTGCATGATCCATTCCTTTCATTATTTCGATTTGGCAGGTATGTGATTTCAGTCTGGACGCCGTCCCTTTGAAGCGCGTTTCGTCTTGACTGTTGCGTGACAGCCAGTCGAGTACGACCTGTATTTCCGTGTTGTGATGCTGTCGAGTGGTTATGGCACGGGGCGCTCGGCTTGCTTCGTTTCAATTGGACTAAGCTCGGGCAGTCGTCGTAACGATGAAACTGCGGACCCAAGTACGACTGTCGCCTGCAAAGCGAAGCCTACCAAGGCGGCCAGCAGGCACGCCCCCTCACTCCAACGTGCCCCGATCAACCCGCCCAGTGCGGCGCCCACCGGGCGCGCTCCGGCATTGACGGTCAGGAACACAGCAGACACGCGCCCGAGCATGGCATCCGGCGTCATGCTCTGGCGCAGCGTGGTCGTAGTGATCGTCCACACGATCGGTCAGGCCCCCAGCAGGAAGAAACACATGCCCGCCAGGAAAATGCTGGGCGCGACTAGCGTTGCAGCCAGGCTTGCGGCAGCCAGCACGCCGGCGACTGGCCCAACCTGGATCGCTCGTCCCAACGGCAGCCGATTCACAATCTGGATCGTTGTCAACGCACCCACTATCATTCCCACACCGTACAGAGCCATTGTGGTTCCCACGGCGACAGCATTCAGCCCCAACGTGCGAATGGCATAGGGCACATACGCAGCTTGGAGGATGAACCACGAGAGATTGAAGATCACCCCGGTCACTATGATCGGGCGCAGTATCGTGTTGCGCCAGACGAAGGCTGCGCCCTCGGCGACCTCGCGTAGCGGGTGCCTGCGCGATACCGGCGCTACCGCAGGGGGGGGCGTTACGCGCGACAGTAAACCGATGGCGAACACTGACATCATGGCCGCCAGAACAAATGCTGCCGAAGCGCCCGCCCAAGAAACCAGCGCGCCGGCAACCGCCGGGCCGGCAGCGAAGGCGGCGCTTCGAGCCAGTTCCAGGCGGGCGTTGGTGTTCGCCAGCGATGCTCGCGGAACCAACGAAGAGACTAATCCGGGCACCGCCACACCAAACCCTACTGTGCCAACTGCACCGAGAAATCCTAAAACCATTCGGTCTGCCAGGACACCCAGCGGCAGCGCAAGCAAGAGAAACGGCAAAGTCTGCACGGCGGTCAGTAGACCGATCTCCGCTGTACCAGCCCCCAGGACCAGCACGGCCACGAGCGGCGCTGCTGCGAGGCTCAATTGTTCGGCCGATTGGGCAGCCAAATTGGACCATGCCAAAGGTGGAAATGTGCGGGGGAATCGTGGCTGCATAAGTGCTCTCGTTGCTTGACGGGAGCAGTTTCGCGAATATGGATGACTCGCGCCTCCCGTTTCTTGCACTCATGTTCAACGGTGCGAGAGGGACAGCCAGCATCGCACGGTGGGGAGCGGAGGCACTGATTGTTTGCAGGCTTTGTTGTGTTCAAGGCGCCGCAAATGTCCAAAGTCAGGCCGCCGTATCCGGTGCAGTTCAGGCAGCAGATGGTCGAGTTGGTACGTGCCGAACGCACGCCTGCCGAACTCTCACGCGAATTCAACGTCACCGCGCAGTCCATCACCAACTAGGTCGGTCAAGCCGCCATAGTGACCAGGGCAGCCAAGGCGTATTCAACCGGTTGTCGCAACACCGGGTTGTTGAACGGATTTTAGGTAGTCATTCAGCATCTCAGCCGGTGTCTTCCAGCCCAGAGTTTTATGCGGCCTGTTGTTCAAGGTCCGGGCCACAGCTTGAGCAAGCACGTCTACGCCTGGTATGACAGCGGCTCCTCCAGCCACTCGCCCGCCGATGGGCGCGGCGTCTATGCCCGCATGAATCTGCACGTCTGATGGAGTCTGGCGCTGGCATTTCTCGAAAATATTTTTTGCATGGGGTGCATCCAAACGATGCGATGGCGGGTAGTACCAGCAGCAGCCCAAAAAAAGGCGCTGCTTCAGTCCCCTTCACAAAACTGTTTGGAGAATTGCAATGTTGACCTCTCGTTCCGCATCCCGCACCGCCGCCGTTTCTTTCGCTGTAGCCACAGCGGCCCTGCTCGCTGCCTGTGGCTCGATGCACAAGCCGGCCAGCACTTTCTCCCAGGCATCGCTGCCCGCACCCATCCAGGTTCCTGCAGGGAACAAGGTCGCGTGGGAAACCGTCGGCAGCGGTGACATCACCTACGAGTGCCGCGACAAGGCCAACGCGCCTGGCCAGACGGAATGGGTCTTTGTGGGACCCGATGCTGTGCTGAAGGACCGCATGGGCACACAAGTGGGCCGCTACTACGGTCCCCCTGCAACCTGGGAGGCCAACGACGGCTCCAAACTCACCGCCACCCAGCTGGCTGTGGCGCCGTCCGGCGCAGGCAATCTGCCTTACCAGCTGGTGAAGGCAAACCCAGCCATGGGCAGCGGCGCGCTGGAGGGTGTGAGCTACATCCAGCGCGTGGCGCTCCAGGGCGGAGTGGCGCCGGCTGACAAGCCCTGCATGGCTGCCAACAAGGGCCAGAAGACCACCGTGAAGTACCAGGCCGACTACATCTTCTGGAAGCCCATGTAAGAGCCGGCAGCGGCGCGGATACACTGGACGAAGGATTTCCCGCAACGCCCCCTTCGCTCCATTTCGTGCCGCCCGCTGTCTCCCAGAACAACGAAGCTTTCGACCATGACGCAGCATTGCATGCATGTGCACGCGGCGAACGCGATGCTTTGCAGCGGATTTATGAGGCCGAGGCGCGCTTTCTCCTCGGCGTGGCACTGCGCATCGTCCGCGATCGCGCCGCTGCGGAAGACGTGCTTCACGATGCGTTTGTCTCCATCTGGAACCGCTCATCCACCTTCGACGGCAATCGCGGAAGTGGTCGAGGGTGGATCTACAGCGTGGTGCGGCACGCCGCCCTCAACCGTGTACGGGATGGCGCACGCGAAACCGTGCTGGATGAAACTGCCCATGAAGCGCATGACGCCCAGGCCGCACTTTCGGCCTGGAAGGAAGGCGGCAGTGAATGGGAGCGGCAGGCGACGCTGGGTCGTCTTGGCGATTGCCTCGACCGGCTGGAGCCCGAGCGCCGCGCCTGCCTGTTGCACGCCTACGTGGACGGCTGCAGCCACAGCGAAATTGCGGCGCGTGTGCAGGCGCCGCTTGGTACGGTCAAGGCCTGGGTTCAACGCGGACTGCGTGCCCTGAGAGAGTGCATGCAATGAGCGGCGACACCCACCCCAATCCCTCAGAGTCGACGGATGGCGGCTCCCCGGACGATCTCCAGATGCAGGCTGGCGAGTACGTGTTGGGCACCCTCAATGCAGCCCAGCGCCGCTCCATCGAATCCCGTCTGCCCTACGAGCCTGCGTTGCGCACGGCCGTGCAGGCATGGGAGCAACGGCTCCTGCCGCTGGTTCAGCTGGCTCCCCCCATCGAGCCCTCCGCAACGCTGTGGCAGCGCATCGCGGCCAGCGTCAAGCCGGCCAGGCCAGCGGTCCGCGCACAGCGTGGTGCCTGGTGGCACTGGGATAGCCTCGCCCTTTGGCGCGGCTTGGCGGGTGGCGGCTTTGCAGCTGCAGCACTGCTCGCGGCTGTGCTGGTGGTGCGAGAGGCATCACCGCCGGCTGCACCGCGCTACTTCGTCGTGCTGGCCGCGCCGCAGAATCAGGCCCCCGGGTGGGTGGTCCAGGCCCAGTCTGAAGGCCGTCTGCGCCTTTTGCCACTGGGCAAGGATGCCATTCCGGCGGAAAAATCCCTGCAGTTCTGGACCAAGGCCGACGGCTGGAAAGCGCCGGTGTCACTGGGCCTGGTCAAACCGGGCGAAGCCATCGAAGTGCCGGTAGACCAGTTGCCGCCTCTGCAGCCGAATCAGCTTTTCGAGCTCACCCTGGAGCCAGAAGGCGGCTCCCCGAGCGGACGCCCGACAGGGCCCATTCAGTTCATCGGCCGCGCTGTACAGATCTAGAGCGTGGCTTGCACTTTCAAGTGCCCGCGCGTTGGCTCTTCGCGCTGGTGATCACACGTTCCAGGCGTCGCATTGGACGCGGCCGGCCTGGCCTTCGGTTTCAGAACGAGTGGCGCAGGCCCAGCATCAGGCCGGTCTGCGATGCGCCCGCCAGCGGGCTGCCGCCGGCTGCGGCCGAGCTGACCGAGATGGCCAGGCGCTGTCCGTTGTCAATGCGCGCGGCCTGGGCATAGACCGCCGTGCGCTTGGAGAACCTGTAGGTGGCGCGCAGGGCCAGCAGGGTGGAGCGGTCGCCGCCCTGGGCATAGCGCAGTTGCTGCAGCTGACCATCGACCACGACGGCGGCGCTGGGGGACCAGGACAGGCCGCCCCATGCCAGGGTGCTGCGCGGCGTGGCGCCGTTGCTGGCCGAGGCCACCTGGGCCGCGTCGTTGTCGCGGCGCATGAGACCGGCGCCCAGCTTGATGGTGGGTGACAGCGCGGCATAGCCGTTGAGCATGATGCGGCGGTCCTTCAGGTCCGAGCGCGTCAGCCCTGCAAATGCGCCGGCGCCGCCGCGCATGTCGTCCACGGCCAGCGCAAAGCCCCAGGGCGCGGTGTCGTACTTCAGCATGGCGGACCATTGGCGGCAGGCCTGCCTGTCCGTGGCCGATTCGCCGGCGCAGTTGGTGCCGGCCGGGCTGGGGCCGGCGTTGACGGCATCGCGTCCCAGGCTGTAGGCCGCACCCAGGCTCCAGGCGCCGAAGCGCCCCCGGTAGGCCAGGGAGTTGTCGGTGCGCGTGTTGGGGATGTAGCTGTCCAGGCTGCTCAGACCGAAGGCGTTGGGACCCAGCAGGTCGGCGTCGAACAGCGCCCAGTACAGCATGGTGTAGTTGCGCCCCAGCGAGACGCTGCCCCAGCCGCCGGCCAGTCCCACCCAGGCCTGGCGCCCGAAACCCCGCCCGCCCTGGTTGAAGGTGCCGGCATCCGGGCCGAAGCCTGACTCCAGCGCAAAGACGGCGCTCAGGCCGCCGCCCAGATCCTCGCTGCCGCGCAGCCCCCAGCGCGACGGTGCCGTTCCCGTGAGGCCGGGCATGCGCGTCAGCGATCCGCCGCCTTGCACATTCGTCAGGTGCTCGATCCCGGTGTCCAGATGGCCGTACAGCGTCACGGATGCGCCGGCCTGGGCCTGGGCGCCGCCTGCTGCTGCCAGCATGGCGAGCGGGGCGAGGCGGCCCAGACAAGCCCGCAGTGGGCGCTTGGCTGAGGGTTGGGGAATGCTCTTGAGAGTGCGTTTCATGCTTTTGTCTCCTGTTGTTGTCGTTGCGGAATCGGCACGCCGCAACGCTGCGTCTTGGGAAAGGCGAGAGTGGTGGGCGCGGGGAAATGGGAAAAAGCGGCTGGGCGCCCTGCGCTTCAGGTGACCGGGAGGTCCCGGTACATGACGAAGCGCGCCACGCGGCGCGTGATCAGCCAATGGCCTTCGGGACTGCGGCCAAAGGCGTCATCGAACTCGCCTACGAGCTGGCGCGGCTGAGCCGGTCGGCCGTGCGGCGTGATGGCATCGGCCTCGTTGCAGGACCACAGCAGCACCTGGCTGCGCGCGCTGGCGCGGTCCGGGCCTTGCAGTTCCACCAGCGTGTTGGTGACTAGATGCCGGGTCATGCGGCCCGCAGGACGCCGGGAGTACGCGGCGGCGATGGCCGTGCGCCCGCCCAGTACCTCGCCGCCGGGCCGTTGCAGCTGGCCGTCTTGGGCAAACAGCTGCGCCAGGGCCTGGGCATCACCAGCATCCGCAAAGGCAGCAGCGCGCAGCACCAGGTCCAGGCAGGCCTGGCGGGCCAGCAGCCGGTCGATTTCATGGTTCATGTTTCTTGTCTCCCCGGAATTCGCAGCCTGCGATGGGCTGTCTTGATCAGGCCCCAAGCATTCCACGCCGGCATCGATCCGGCCAATGCCGGAGCCCCGGCCATCAATGCGTTTTTCTTATGGGACAATCAAAAAACGGTTTTCCAACGTGCCGTTCAGCGCCTTTCCATGAACCTTTACCTTGCCCCCTGGACCGGCCCGGCCACCAGCAATCCCTCGCGTTTTCCCGAGTTGGCAGGCCATTTGCGGGCCATGCGCGCCATGCTGGGCGTGGTGCGCCACGGCAGCACCACGCGGGCCGCCCAGGCTATGCATCTTTCTCAGCCGGCCGTGGCGCGCTCGGTGCTGCAGCTGGAAGAGGCATGTGGCCTGCCGCTGTTCATGCGGGGGGCGCGCGGCATGATGCCGACCCCGCTGGGCAGCCAGCTGGCCGGCCGCATCGAGGCCATGCTCCAACATCTGGGCAGCGGCGCGGCCGACGCCCAGGCCGCCGCCACGCTGGCGGCCAGGCGCCCTCCCCTGCCCGAGCGTTTTGCCGAGACCGTGCCTGCGGGCCAGCTGCGCGCCCTCATGGCCATTGCGGACTGCGGCAGCGAATCCCTGGCCGCGCAGTGGCTGGGCCTGACGCAGCCCGCCGTGCATGCGGCGCTGCAGGGGCTGGAAACCAGTCTGGGCATGCAGCTGTTCTACAAGCTGGCCTTCGGCACGCGGCTGACGCCTTCCGGCGAAGCGCTGCTGCGCCGTGTCAAGCTGGCCCTGGCCGAGGTACGCGGCATGGACAGCGATATTTCCGCCTGGCGCGGCGAGATCCGGGGGCGCGTGGTGGTCGGCGTGCTGCCGCTGTCGGTGGGAATCTTCCTGCCGCGCGCGGTCGACAGCCTGGCCGCCAGCCACCCGGACATCGAGGTCAGCATCGTGGACGGCACCTACGAGAGCCTGGTGCAGCACCTGCTGAGCGCCGACATCGACGCCATCGCCGGCGCCCTGCGCGCCGACATGCCCTCCGATGAGGTACGCCAGTTGCACCTGTTCGACGATGACCTGGTCGTGGTGGCACCGGCCGGCCATGCCTGCCTGGACCGCTGCCAGCTGGTTCTGGAGGACTTGCGGCAATGGCCCTGGGTGTCGCCCCTGCCCGGCACGCCGGCCGATCGCGCCATGGTCCAGCTGTTCCGCAGCCAGGGCCTGGAGCCGCCGCGCGCCAGCCTGCGCGCCAGCAGCCCGACCATGACGCTGGCCTTGGTGCTGCAGACGGGCCGGCTGGCCCTGGCCTCGCGCGGACAGGCCCTGCAGGATGACCACGGCGGCCAGTTGTCCATCGTGCCCGTGGACCTGCCTTCCACACGCAGGCGCATCGGGCTGGCCACGCGTGCGCTGAGCACGGCATCGCAGGACCTGGAGCTGTTCATGCAGGCCTGCCGGCGGGCCGTGGGCGATCTGCCGGCCTAGCCTGAGCGCAGCGCTTGCTCAGCGCCCCATCCACTCGAGCAGTGCCCGCGACACCTGCTGCGGCTGCTCCATGGTGCTCATGTGGCCGCTGTCCTCGATCACCACCAGCTCGGCGCCCGGGCAAAGGGCCTGCATGCGCTCATGGCGTGACAGCGGGCTCCAGGCATCCTGGCGACCGCAGGCCAGCAGGGTCGGGCAGCGCAGTTGCCGGAGCACATCGCCCGCATCGGGGCGGTTCAGCAAGGCATTGATCTGCGCAGCAAACATCTCGGGCGTGAAGCGCGCCACCATGTCGAGCACCTCGCCAAACAGTGGCGTATCAAGCCGGTCGGGATGCACCATGCCGCGCGCCCATTGCAGGCCCATCTCGCGCATGCCGCTGTGCCGGGCGATCTGCAAGAGCGCCATGCGCTTGGCGCGTTCGCTCTCGCCGGCCTCGCCCGGGGCGATGGGGTCCATGCCGGTGTCCAGCAAGGCCAGCCGCTCCACGCGCTGGGGAGCCATGCCGGCAATGGCCAGGGCCACGCGCCCGCCCATGGAATGGCCCGCCAGCGAAAACCGCTCGGCCGCCACGCAGTCCAGCACAAGGCGCGCCATGTCTTCGATGGTGGCCGCCGCGCCATAGGACGGAACAATGCACTCGGCAGCACCGGCCAAGGACAGGGCCGCCTGCTGCTCGTGCCAGACCGTCTCGTCGCACAGCAGGCCCGGCAGAAGTACCACGCAAGGCCGGCTCATGCTGCGTTCTCCAGGATGAGGTGTCCGACGGCCGTGTTCGACGCGGGCACATGGTAGAAGCGGTGGTTGACCTTGGGCAGCGGCGCGGGGCCATCCACATCGGCCATGGCGCCGCGCGCGATCAGCCACATCACCAGCTCGATGCCTTCGGAGCCGGCCTCGCGCACGTAGTCGATATGCGGCATCTTGGCCAAACCGGCAGGGTTCTCGATCAGCAGGTCCAGGAAGCGGTTGTCCCACTCCTTGTTGATCAGGCCCGCACGCGCGCCCTGCAGCTGGTGGCTCATGCCGCCCGTGCCCCAGATCTGCACGTTCAGGTCTTCGTCGAAGCTTTCCACGGCGCGGCGGATGGCACGGCCCAGGTTGAAGCAGCGCTGGCCCGACGGCACAGGGTACTGCACCACGTTGACGGCAAACGGAATCACCGGGCAGGGCCAGGCGCCCGTGCGTGCGTCCTGCTGGCCGCACATCAGCGACAGCGGCACGGTCAGGCCGTGGTCCACGTCCATTTTGTTGACGATGGTGAGGTCGAAGTCCTGCTGTATCACCGACTGCGCGATGTGGCTGGCCAGCTCCGGATGGCCGACGACCTTGGGCACGGGGCGCGGGCCCCAGCCTTCGTCGGCGGGCTGGTATTCAGCGGCTGTGCCGATGGCAAACGTCGGGATGAAGTCCAGGCTGAACGCGGTCGCGTGGTCGTTGTAGACCAGGAAGATCACGTCGGGCTTGTTGTCCTTGAGCCATTGGCGCGAGTGCTCGAAGCCCTTGAACAAAGGCTGCCAATAGGGGTCGCCCGCCTTGCCCAGGTCCATGGCTGCGCCGATGGCGGGCACATGCGAGGTGTAGACGGATGCGGTGATGCGTGCCATCAGATGCCTTTTGCTTGCTGCGCCTGCTCATGCAGGTAGCGGTTTCCATTGATGCTGCGTCCGCCGCCCAGCATCATCTGGCGGTAGTCCTCCTCGTTCATGCCGCTCATGGTCGAGACCATGTTCTGCACGCTGACGCCGTCGGTGGCGCCGATCTTCACGAGGAAGTAGATGTTTCCGCCCAGCGCAATGCAGCGGTTCAGGTCGCGGTCCAGCACGGCCTGTCTTTGCTCGGCCGTCATGGCCCATTCGCCCAGATAGGCGCGCCCGTCAGCCCGAAAGCGCTCGCGGTTCTCGGCCTGCATCAGCGACATGCAGAACTGGTTGAGCCAGTAGCCCTTGCGGGATTGCTCGGCGTCGAAGACCGTGGTTCCCGGTACGTCGAGATAGGGTTTGTCCAATGCCATGGAAGTGTTTCTCCTGCGCTTGAGCGCTTGGGCGCGTGCTCACGGATAGGGGTTCAAGGATCAAGCACCAGGCGCTCGCAGCGCGCCACCCCCCGGCGCCAGGGCGCGGCCGGCGCCCGTGGCCCACACGGCCAGCGCAGCGGCAATCAGCGGCAAGGCAAAGACGTAGTACAGCGAGGCAGGCTGCCAACCGCCGTCCAGCAGCAGGCCAGCCATGGTGGGCGCCACGATGGCGCCTATGCGTCCAATGCCTATGGCCCAGCCCATGCCGGTGGCGCGCACCTGGGCCGGATAGGTGGCCGGCACCAACCCATACAGCCCGGCCATGGAGGCGAACAGGAACACGCCCACGCCCACCGCTGCGGCGAACGCCCAGCCCAGGCTGGCCGAGGCCAGGCCGAACAGCGCGGTGAACAAGGCATTCAGCAGCAGGCTGCCCATGGCCAGATGCCGCAGCTTGGCCTTCACCGCCAGCAGGCCGAACAGGCTGCCGCCGGCAATGCCGCCCAGGTTGAGCAGCACGCCGCCCGTCACGCCCTGCTGTGCCGACAGGCCGGCCTGCACCAGCAGCTTGGGCGTCCAGCTCAGGGAAAAGTAGACGCTGAACATCAGCAGGAAGAAGCCGGCCCAGAGCATGAGCGTGGGGCGCGCCAGGCCGTTCCTGAACAAGGCGGCCACGGTATTGCCCTGCTGGACGTCACTGCCGGCTTGCGCGGGCAGCTGCAGCATGGCGGGTTGCCCCATGAGTGCCATCAAGCGGTTGAGCTTTTCCAGCGCACGCGCCGGGCGACGGCCCATCAGGAAATCCACCGACTCCGGCAGGCGCCACAGCACGATGGGCACCATCAGCGCCGTGGCCAGGCCGCCGAACACAAAGACCGAGCGCCAACCATGGTGTGTCAGCAGCCAGGCGGCCATTAGTCCGCCCAGCGTGGCGCCAATCGGATAGCCCGTGGCCTGCAGCGCAATCGCCGTGCTGCGCCATTTGTTCGATGAATACTCAGAGGTGATTACCCCCACGCTGGCCAGCATGCCGCCAATGCCCACGCCCGTCATGGCGCGCAGGGCTGCCAGCTCGACATGGCTGCGCGCTGCCGCAGACAGCAGCATGCCCACGGACACCAGCACCAGGCACAGCACGATGATAGGTTGCCGGCCACGGCGGTCGGCCACGGGTGCCAGGAACAGCGAGCCCAGGGCCATGCCGATCAGACCGGCGCTGAACAGCACGCCCAGCTGCGCCCCGTTGAGCTTCCATTCGGCAGCGACGGCCGAGGCGGTGAAGGCCATCACCAGCACATCGAAGCCGTCCAGCATGATGAGCAGGGTGCAGATGGCCACGGCCAGCCACTGGAACGGCGCCATGGCGCCCTCGTCCATCGTCTTGCGGATATCTTTCATACAAGTCCTTGTCGGAGCAGGTTGTCTCTTTGCCCTGGCAGGCGCTTTGCGCCCAGGCCAGGTTCTTCTGTGGGAAAACTGGGGGACAGCCTGCGTTCGGAGCGCACAGCGCCGACATTCCCCAGTGCAAAAAGTATCTCCACGCCAGCCTTTCCAGGCCAATGCCGACGGACGCGCAAGCTATGCGTTCTATTGATGGCCGCGTGCAAAAAGGCCGGCCACCCAGAGGTGACCGGCCTTCGTTCATCAAGAATCCAGGGCCTGAGCGGGCTGCCTCAGGTGCAGTCCCCTCTCAAGCCAGCCTCCCCAGTCCTGCCAGCAGCTTGTCCAGCGTGATCGGGTAGTCGCGCACCCGCACGCCGGTGGCGTTGTGGATGGCGTTGGCAATGGCTGCGCTCACGCCGCAGATACCCAGCTCTCCCACACCCTTGGCTTTCATGGGCGAGGCCATGGGATCGACCTCGTCCAGAAAGATCACTTCCTGGTGCGGGATGTCGGCATGCACGGGCACCTCGTAGCCTGCCAGGTCATGGTTGACGAAATAGCCCAGTCGCGTGTCCACGGCCAGCTCTTCCATCAGGGCCGCTCCCACGCCCATGGTCATGGCGCCGATGACCTGGCTGCGGGCCGTCTTGGGATTGAGGATGCGGCCGGCCGCGCAAACGGCCAGCATGCGGCGCACACGGACCTCGGCAGTGAAGGCGTCCACGGCGACCTCCACGAAGTGAGCGCCAAAGGTGGACTGCTGCATCTTCTTGTCGAGCACGCCGAATTCGATGGCATCCTCGGCCGTCAGGTCGGCGTCGCCGGCAGCGCTGGCCAGGGCCCGGCGCTTGCCGCCCGCCTGCACATGCCCATCCGAGAATTCGGCCGTCGCCGGGTCCATGCCCAGCTTGCGCGCCACGGCCTCGCGCAGCTTCACGCAGGCGGCATAGACGCCGGAGGTGGCACTGGCCGCGCCCCATTGCCCGCCCGAACCGGCCGACACGGGAAAGCCGGAATCGCCCAGCCGCACGCGCACCTGCTGCAGCGGCAGGCCCAGCATCTCGGCCGCCGTCTGGGCAATGATGGTGTAGCTGCCCGTGCCGATGTCGGTCATGTCGGTTTCCACGGTGAGCATGCCCTGCCTGTCCAGGCGCACGCGGGCGGCGGACTTCATGACAGGCGCGCCACGGTAGGCGCCGGCCATGCCCAGGCCGATCAGCCAGCGCCCTTCGCGTCGTTGGGCCGGCTGAGGATTGCGCTGGCTCCATCCGAAGCGCTCGGCGCCCGTGCGCAGGCACTGCACGAACTCACGGCGGGAAAACGGCTTGTGCTCCTGGGCAGGGGTGCCCTCCTTCGCCTTGGGTTGCGGCTTCTTGCCGCTGTCCGGCACCACCTGGGTGTCGTTGCGGATGCGCAGTTCCACGGGATCGATGCCGAGCTTTTCCGCCAGCTCGTCCATGGCAACTTCCAGTGCCATATGGCCCGTGGCCTCGCCCGGGGCGCGCATGGCATTGGCCTCGGGCAGGTCCAGCACGGCCAGGCGCGTGGCGGTCATGCGATGGGTGCCGGCATACATGCGGCGGGTCTGGTCCACGGCACCGTCCGCCGATCCTCCGGACTGGTCGCCCGACCAGCTTTCGTGGCCGATGGCGGTGATTTTTCCGTCCTGCCCTGCCGCGATGCGCACACGCTGGATGGTGGCCGGGCGGTGCGTGGTGTTGTTGGCCATCAGCGGGCGCTGCAGTGCGACCTTGACGGGCCGGCCTGCCGCGCGGGCGCCCAGCGCGGCCAGCAGTGCGTCGGCCCGCAGGAACAGCTTGCCGCCAAAACCGCCGCCAATGAATGGCGAGACCAAGCGCACCTTGTCCTTGGGAATGCCCAGCGTCTTTGCCAGCTCGCCCTGGCCCCAGGCAATCATCTGGTTCGAGGTCCATACCGTGAGCTGGTCGCCCTTCCATGCGGCCAGCGTGGCATGCGGCTCCATCATGGCGTGCGACTGGTCGGGCGTGGTGTATGTGGCGTCCACCTTCACCGGGGCGGAGGCAAACGCGCCGTCGAAGTCGCCAATGGCCGTATCCGGCGCATCGCCATTGATGCTGTCGGGTGGCACGGCGGAGTCCTTGGCCTTTGCCAGGTCATAGGCGCCAGCCACGGGCTCGTAGTCCACACGGACCAATTGCGCGGCAGCGCGCGCCTGCTCGAAGGTCTCCGCCACCACCAGGGCCACGGCCTGGTGGTAGTGGGCCACCTGGGGGCCGGCCAGCAACGGCGCGGTATTCATCTTGCCCTGGCCCAGCTTGCCAGCGGTCTGTGCGGTGACGATGGTGAGCACGCCGGGCGCGCGGCTTGCCTGCGCCAGCCCGATGCTGCGTATGCGGCCCTTGGCGATGGCCGAGCCCACCACATAGCCATAGGCCGGGTGCTGGACCACGTCATGCCGTTCATAGGCATACGGCGCCGTGCCGGTGGTCTTGAGCAGGCCGTCGATGCGGTTCATCGGCTGGCCGATAGTCTTTAGCTGGTCAATCGGGTTGAGGGTTGCGGGGGTGTCGAATTTCATGGGGTCAGCTCCTTGCCTGATGCAGCACGGCGGCAAGCGTGCGCTCGGCCAGCGGGAGTTTGAAGGCGTTGTCCTGCGTGGGCCGGGCGCCTGCCAGCAGGCGGTCGGTGACGGCCTTGGCTCCCTGCGGCATCTGTGCTTCGGCCGCCTCCAGCCGCCAGGGCTTGTGCGCCACGCCGCCCAGGGCCACGCGCCCGCTGCCGTCGCGCTGCACGATGGCGGCCACCGACACCAGCGCAAAGGCATAGGAAGCCCGGTCGCGCACCTTGTGATAGATGTGCGTGCCGCCCGGCGGGGGCGGCAGGGTGACGGATGTGATCAGTTCGCCGGCCTGCAAGGCCGTCTCTACATGCGGCGTGCTGCCGGGCAGCCGGTGGAAGTCGGCAATGGGGATGACGCGGGCCTTGCCGTCGGCCTGGATGGTTTCCACCGTGGCGTCCAGCGCGCGCAATGCCACGGCCATGTCGCTGGGATGGGTGGCAATGCAGGCCTCGCTGCCGCCGATCACCGCATGCTGGCGGCTCACGCCGGCAATGGCCGAACAGCCGCTGCCCGGCACGCGCTTGTTGCACGGCATATTGGTGTCGTAGAAATACGGGCAGCGGGTGCGCTGCAGCAGATTGCCGCCTGTGGTCGCCATATTGCGCAACTGGCCGGAGGCGCCGGCCACCAGGGCGCGGGTGAGCACGCCGTAGTCGCGCCGCACGCGCGCATGGGCGGCCAGGTCGCTGTTGCGCACCAGCGCGCCTATGCGCAAGCCGCCCTGCGCAGTGGGCTCCACGGTGTCCATGCCGGTGCCGTTCACATCGACCAGATGCACGGGGGTTTCTATCTGCAGCTTCATCAGGTCCAGCAGATTCGTGCCCCCGGCGATGAAGCGGGCGCCCGGCCGGGCCGCCACGGCGGCGGCAGCCTGCGCGGGGGATTGGGCGCGTTCGTAGGTGAAGGCAATCATGTCCTGCCCTCCCCCGCCACTTCGGTGATGGCATCGACGATGTTGGAATACGCCCCGCAGCGGCACAGATTGCCGCTCATGCGTTCACGCAGTTCATGGGCCGACACCAGGGGCTGGGCCACGATGTCTTCGCTGGCATGGCTGGGCATGCCGCGTTTGATTTCATCGAGCACGCCCACGGCAGAACAGATCTGCCCCGGCGTGCAGTAGCCGCACTGGAAACCGTCGTGCCGCACGAAGGCGGCCTGCATGGCGTGCGGGGATTGCGGCGTGCCCAGGCCTTCGATGGTGGTCACGGCGGCTCCCTGGTTCATCACGGCCAGGCTCAGGCAGGACACCACGCGCCGGCCATTCACCAGCACCGTGCAGGCCCCGCACTGGCCATGGTCGCAGCCTTTCTTGGTGCCGGTCAGGTGCAGATGCTCGCGCAGGGCGTCGAGCAGCGTGGTGCGGGTGTCCAGGTCCAGGCGGTGTTCCTTGCCGTTCACCTGCAGGGTGACCGGAAGTTGGACCCCTTCAGGGATGGAGGGAGGCTGCACTTGCGCGCCGGCCGATCGAGGCACGGCCGTTGCCGCTGCCGTGGAGGCACCTGCGATCAGCAGGTCCCTGCGCGAAACGGAAAGCTGGGTGTTGTGTTCCATGGGGCGTCCATCGTGTTGGCTTGTTCGTGGGACGTGCACGCCGTGGCGGACACGCTGCCTCAGCATCGGCGCCTGAGCTGGGTCAGGCTGTAGGTGAGGGACCCATGTCCGGGACATCGAGGTTTGCGATGTCGGCTCAGCCAAGGACCGCAACGGCCAAGCCATCGACAAGGAAAAATCCGGCCACCGCATCCCTATAATTGCGACCGATTCTTATTTCCGACCTTCATCTCCACAGGCCTTCGGGGCTGTCTTCCAGAGTTTCCAGACCGTGCCTGCTCCACACTGCGCCACCTCGCACAGCGATGTTGAAGCCATCTACAGGGCGCATCACCCCTGGCTTCTGGGCTGGCTGCGCCGCAAGCTGGGCGGCTCGGACCACGCGTCCGACCTGGCGCATGACACCTTCGTTCGCCTGCTGTCCACCCAGACAGCACGTGGCGATCTGCAGATGCGCGAGCCGCGCGCCTACCTCACCACGGTGGCGCGCAACCTGCTGATCAACCACGTGCAGCGCCAATCGCTGGAGCGAGCCTGGCTGGACACCCTGGCGCAAATGCCCGAGCCCATGGCGCCCTCGCCCGAGGAGCGGCTGCTGATCCTGCAGACGCTGCACCAGATCGACGCCATGCTCGACGGCCTGCCGCCCAAGGTGCGCGAGGCCTTCCTGCTGTCGCAACTGGACGGACTGACCTACGCCCAGGCGGCGGAGCGCCTGGGGGTGACCGAACGCACCATCAAGCGCTTCATGGCCCAGGCCTTTGCGCAGTGCATCGTGCTGGTCTGCTGATGGGCGCTTCGTCCACCTCCAGCGCCATCGATGCGCGCGCCGCGCGCGAAGCAGCCGAATGGCTGGTGCGCGTTCAATGCGAGCCGCAAGATGCGGGCCAGGCACAGGCGCTGGCCCGCTGGCGCGCAGCCGATCCGCAGCACGAAGCCGCCTGGCAACGCGCCGAGCTGGTGATGGGACGCGTGGGCACGGCCACAGCGCCATCCGGCAACGGCGCGGCCCTGGGCCCGCTGGGGGCGGCGGCCCTGAGGGATGCAGGGAGCGCCCGGCGCCGCGCCACCACGCAGCTGCTGGCCGCGCTGATCGTGGCCGGGCCTGCAGGCTATCTGGCCTGGCGCGCCGGACCGTGGTCGGCCTGGTCTGCCGACGTGCGCACGGCCACGGGCGAGCGCCGCGAACTGCAGCTGCCAGACGACAGCCGCATGCAGCTGGATACCGGCAGCGCCGTGGACATTGCCTTCACCGCCATGGAGCGCCGCCTGGTACTGCGCGCGGGCGCCGTGTGGATACAGACCGCTGCCGATGCGGCCGGCCGCCCGTTTCTTGTGCAGACGCCGCAGGGCACGGCGCTGGCCCTGGGCACACGCTATGCGGCGCGCATTCTGGACGATGAGAGCACCCTGGTCGTCGTGCGCGAAGGTGCGGTGCAGCTGCGCCCGGCACGGGGCGGCGAGCCCGTGCGCGTGTCGGCGGGCCAGCAGGCGCGCATGGGCAGCGGCGCGGCAGAGCCTGTGCAGCCCGCTGGCCTGGCCTCGGACGGCTGGACGCAGGGCGTGCTCTATGCCGAGAAAACGCCGCTGGGCGAATTCGTGGCCGAACTGTCGCGCTACCGGCCCGGCATTCTGCGCTGCGACCCGGCCGTGGCCCGTCTGCCCGTGAGCGGCGCCTTCCAGCTGCGCGACACGGACCAGGCCCTGCTGGCGCTGGCCGCTTCGCTGCCGGTGCGCATCCACCAGCGCACGCGCTACTGGGTGCAGATTTCGGGCTTGGCCGCGCCCTGAGCCTGCGGCATGTCCCCTTTTGCGGGATCGGCGGTCATACAGGAAGACAGCTTCAACGGCGCGTCCCAGGCTGGCTGGGCACCGCTTCCCTCGTCTTCCAAAGGACAGTTCTTCATGGCGCAGCGTATTTCCCTGGCCGCCACGGCCCCCTTCCCTCTTTCGGCGCTTGCCGCCTCGGTCCACCAGCGCCTTTCGCACCGACTTGTGCGCCGGCCCGTTCAGGCTGCCCTGCTCGGGCTGATGCTGGGCGCCGCCGGTGCGGCAGCCGCACAGGCCATCCCAAGCGCCCCGGCCGCGCAGACAGCACGCGAGTACGACATTCCCGCTGGTTCGCTGAGCCAGGCACTGTCGCGTCTGGCCGGCGAGTCGGGCGTGACGCTGTCGGCCGACCCGCGCCTGACGCAGGGCCTGCAGTCCGCCGGCCTCAAGGGACGCTTCGAGCTGACGGGCGGGCTTGCGCAGCTGCTGCGCGGCACGGGGCTGGAGGCGGTGCAGGCCGGCCAGGGCGTCTACGTGCTGCGCAAGAGCGCGGCCCATCCCGTGGTCACGCCGCCTGCGGCCGCCGCGGCGTCTTTCACCCTGGGCGAGGTGCGGGTGAACGCCTGGGCCGAGCACTCCACCGCCACCGAGGACACCGGCGCCTACACGGCCAGGGTGGTAACGCTGGGCAAGAGCGTGCAAAGCCTGCGCGAGATTCCGCAATCCGTGTCCGTGGTCACACGCCAGATGCTGGAAGACCAGAACATCCAGAGCCTGGACGATGCCATGCGCACCCTGGCCGGCGTCACCGTGGAGCCCGGCAGCACGGGCGGCAACCATGGCAACTTCTATCTGCGCGGCTATGCCGTGGATACGGTGCAGACCGATGGCGTGAACATGCCGGCCAGCACCGGCAATGACCTGTCCACCGGCTTCGGCATGGCCATGTACGACCGCATCGAGCTGCTGCGCGGCCCGGCCGGGCTGTTCCAGGGCGCGGGCGATCCGGGCGGCTCCATCAACCTGGTGCGCAAGCGCCCCAAGGCGCAGGCCGAGTTCAACACGCAGTTCTCGGCAGGCTCGTGGCAGCGCTACTACGCAGAGGCCGACATGACCGGCCCGCTGTCCCGCGACGGCCGCGTACGCGGCCGGCTGGTCACGGCCTACCAGGACCAGCAATCCTTCGTGGACCATGTGTACTCGCGCAAGCCCCTGGTCTACGGCGTGGTCGAGGTGGACCTGGCCCCGTCCACCACGCTCACGGCCGGCGGCAGCTACCAACAGTACAAGGGCCGCCCGGCCTTCGGGCTGCCGGCCCTGCCCGATGGGCAGTTGCTGGACATTCCTCGCTCCAGCTACCTGGACCCCATCTGGAACCACATCACGGAAAAGAACACGGAGTACTTTGCCGAGCTGCTACACCGACTGGACAACGGTGGGCGCATCAGGCTCAACGCCATGTACCGCGAGCAGGACGAGCCCTCGCGCATGTTCGGCTGGTCGGACTGCGCCGCCGACCCGGCCACGGGCGACAGCTGCCTGGTCAGCTGGGCCTATCGCAGCCACTGGAAGACGCATGGCCTGGACGCCTCCGCCAGCCTGCCCTTCAGCGCCTTCGGCAGCACCCGCAACGAGCTGGCCGTGGGCGCCGACTACCGCAAGATCCGCAAGAACTTCCAGTACGGCGGCGGCGACAACGCGCCCATCAACATCTACCAGCCCGACAACAACGTGCCGTTGCCGACCAATTACAGCTTCTCCAACGGCAACGACAACCGCACCGAGCAGTTCGGCCTGTATGGGCGCGCCAATCTGCGCCCCGTGGACCGCCTGCTCATCAGCGTGGGCGGGCGCATGACCTGGTGGCAGAACCACGCCATCAACCGCAATGCCTACTTCAACCAGTTCTCGGAAACCGACAACCGCATCAACGGCAAGTTCACGCCCTATGCCGGTCTGGTGCTGGACCTGAATGACCAGGTGTCGGCCTATGCCAGCTACACGCGCATCTTTGCGCCGCAGACCACCAGCGACGCCGCGGGCAACACCCTGCGCCCACGCGTGGGCCAGCAGTACGAGGCGGGACTCAAGGGCGAGTGGATGGACGGCCAGCTCAACGCGCGCACCGCCATCTTCCGCATGGAGGACACCAACCGCGCCATGACCGATCCGGCCAATCCGCTGTTCTCGGTGGCATCCGGCAAGATGCGCAGCCAGGGCGTGGAAGCCGAGATCGGCGGGCGCATTGCGCCCGGATGGAATGTGTCGGCCGGCTACGCCTACACACAGACCAAGACACTGGAGGGCACGCCCGACCAGAAGGCCCAGCTGTACACCTTCATCGCCCCGCGCCACAGCTTCAACCTGTGGACGCGCTACCAGTTCGGCACCGGCGCGCTGGAGGGCTTCAGCCTGGGCGGCGGCCTGCGCAGCGTCAGCCGCATGTACCGGCTCAACGGCGATGTGAAGTTCTCGCAGGGTCCGGTCACCACGGCGACGCTGCAGCTCGGCTACCGCATCAACCGCCATGTGGACGCCACGCTCACCATCAACAACCTGTTCGACAAGGTGTACTACCAGCGCGTGTGGGCCGCCTACGGTTCCAACTACTTCGGCGAGCCGCGCAATGTGATGCTGACGGTGCGCGGGCGTTTCTGAGCTAGGCCGCAGGCGGCACGTCGCCGCGCTGCATGCGCTCGAAGGCCTTGTCGATTTCCTCGGAGCGTATGGCGCCAGCAGCCGGCACGGGACGGCCCGCGCGCTGGGCGTCGATCTGCTCCTGCATGCGCGTGGCCACCTGCATCAGCACGCGGTGCAGGCCCAGCTGCTGGCGGCGGGCCTGGTCCAGGTGCGTGACCACGGGCTCCAGGGACTGGGCCAGCGAGCGGGTCAGCAGTTGGCCCATCATGTGGACCAGGGCCTGACGGTCCCGGGCGGCCTGTACCTCCGACGGGGTGCTGGCCTGGGTGCTGACGGGCTCGCTGGCCGCCCTTTGTGCCATCAGCTCGCGTATGCCGTGCAGCGAATCGCCTGCCGCGCTTTGGGTTTGCAGCAGCCGCGCCAGCAGAGCCTGAAGCGCCTGTAGCGTCTGGGATTGGTCAGCGTCCCTGGCGGCGGCCTGCGCGGCCGCTGCCGATGCGTGGGCCTGGCCGGCGGCGTCTTCCTGCACCGCCTGCTGCTGGGACTGGGACACCGACTGGGCCACCTCGCGCGTGGCGGCGACCAGATCGACCAACTGCGCCGTCACGCGCGTGGCAGCGTCGGCATTGGCACCGCCTGCGGCCTGGCGGCGCAGGAACTGCTGGCGTATCTGCTGCCAGCGGGCGCTGTCCTCGTCGCTCATCTGCCCGCGCAGCTCGGCGAGCTTGAGCAGGTTCTCCTCGGCGCCCGTGGTCAGCATCTGCGCTTCGCCCTGGTAGTGGTCGGCCAGCATCTGCTGCATTTCCTGGTCGTTCATCACGGGCGTGATCTTCTCGGCCAGCTTGTTCATGTTGCGGTAGCTGCCCTGCAGCCGGAAGGCCGGCTCGGTGCGGTAGCCGTCGTCCTGCGCGGCGCTCTGGATGTACTGCTGGTTGACCTTGAACACCAGCTCGCGCACCTGCACCATGCGGGCCAGCACGGCCTCGATCTCGCGCAGCTCGGCCGATGAATAGTCGTGCGACAGCGCATTGCCCGAGACCTCCCGGCCCTGCGCCTTGTCCAGCAGCAGGTACAGGTCCTGCAGGCTGCGCGTGGCCATCGGCGCCAGCACGGCGTTCGAGGTCATGCTGTTTTCGATATAGCTGAGCTTGAACACCTCCTGCATTCCGCCCAGCACGTCGCCCAGGTTGTAGATGTCGGCACGGTTGGCCAGCATGTCGGGGATCTTGAAGACCTCGCCCGACTCGGTGTACGGGTTGCCCGACATCACCACGCAAAAGCGCTTGCCGCGCATGTCGTGGGTACGGGTCTGGCCCTTCCATACGCCCTCGATGCGGCGCGTGCCGTCCGACAGCGAGATGAATTTCTGCAGGAACTCGGGGTGCGTGTGCTGTATGTCGTCGATGTACAGCATCACGTTGTTGGCCATCTCCAGCGCCAGGTTGAGCTTTTCCAGCTCCTTGGCCGCCGTGGCGTCCGGCGCCTGGGCCGGGTCCAGCGAGCGCACGGAGTGGCCCAGCGCCGGGCCGTTGATCTTCATGAAGATCAGGCCCAGCCGGTTGGCCACGTACTCCATCAGCGTGGTCTTGCCGTAGCCGGGTGGCGAGATCATCATCAGCAGGCCCATCTGGTCGGTGCGCTTGTTCTCGCCGGCCACGCCGATCTGCTTGGCCAGGTTGTCGCCGATCACGGGCAGGTAGATCTCGTTGATGAGCCGGTTGCGCACAAAGGACGACAGCGGCCGGGCCTTGAATTCCTCCACCCGCACGCGCGAGCGCCACTCCTGCAGCAGCTGCTGGCGCAGCGCCTGGTAGCGGCCGAATTCGGGAACAAAGGTACGGAAATGGCGCGCGGCGCGCTGGCCCAGGTCGTCGATCTGCAGCCACATGCGGCCGTCCGCAATGCGCGGATGCTGGCCCAGCAGGCCCGGCACTTCGTGGCGCAGGTCCACGCTGCTGACCTTGCAGGGCAACTGGCCGGCACAGCACAGCCATGCCGCGGCCTCGCCGCAATAGGCCAGCCAGGCCTGCCCTTGCCCGTCGTCCAGCGCGCGGCAGGCGGTCTGCAGCCAGTGCAGCGCGCTGCGCCAGCGCTGGTCCAGCGGCGCCACGGCCTTGTCGCGCCGGTCCTCGCCCTGCCAGTAGGCCTGCATTTCTTCCCAGCGCTGCAGCGGCTGGGCCTGCTGCTGCACGGCGGCCTGCAGCGCGGCAATGGCCGACTGGCTGTAGCTGGAGAAGGAAAAGCGCACGGCCTTTTGCGCCAGCTCGGCCTGCAGGTAGTCGGCGGCGCCGTGGATCAGGCTGTCGATATCGCTGTCTGCGGGCGCCGCCTGTCCTGGCAGCAGGTCGCGCAGCAGGCCCCGCTCTTCGGCATAGGCGCGCAGGCGCTCGGAGATGTCGGTGCGCAGGCTCAGCTGCTCGGCCTCGCTGCCGAACATCTGCTGCATGGCCTGGGCCTGCTGGGCGCGCAGCGGCCACTGCGCCATGGCGGCAGCCAGCTGCGGCTGCTGCACCTGGGCCTGTGCGCTCCAGAACAGCAGGGCCAGCGCACGGGCGTCGGGCGCAAAGCGCAGCACGCCGGCGGCATCGCGCAGGGGCAGCAGCACCTGCAGGATGCGGGCCGCATCATGGTCGTGGATGCCGCGCTCATAGCCTTCGCGGTAGCGCGGCGCGGAGAACTCGCGGATGGCCTGGGTCAGCGCCGCCTCGTCGGGCAGCAACTGGGCCAGCCGGGCCTCGCTCCAGCCGTCACGGCGCTGGCGCGCGGCCAGCACCACTTCCAGGGCCAGGTATTCGCCCCGGTAGAACTGCGGTGATTCGGCCGGCGTGGAGGCATCCCAGTAGGCCTGCAGGGCGGCCAGCTCCGGGTTGTCCATGGGCTCGAAATACTCGGTGCCGACCAGGTGCAGGAACAGTTCGCCGTTGCGCGGCAGCAGGGTCAGGTCCAGCTCCTGGTTGCCCACGCTGAAGCGGTGGCGGCCCAGGCGGATGATGGCGCCGTCGCCTTCGTACAGCTCGGTGCGGTCCTGCAGCGCGCGAAACGCCTGGTCGCGCAGGTTCTTGACGCGGCCGTCGATGTCGTCGGCCTTGACCGGGTCATGCAGTTGCTCGCGCAGGCGCTGGGCCAGCTCCTTGAGCTTGCCGATCAGCGGATCGCCTGCAAAAAAGGCATGCAGGGCGTCGGCGCTGGCGAGTTTTTCGGTGCGCTTGGGCAGGCTTTGCACGATGCGCAGGGCCGCGTCCAGCACGCCTTGCGCCTTGCGCTGGCGCTCGTCCTGCAGCGACTGGCGGCGCGCCTCGAAGCTCTCCAGCACCTCCTCGCGCTTGGCCATGATGTCGCCGAGGAACTGCTCGTGCTCGCCGAAGCGGCTTTCGATTTCCTCCAGTTGCACCAGTAGGCGCGCCAGCTGCTCGTCGCATTTCTCGGGCGTCTGCGCCAGGCCCAGGGCGCTGACGATGCTTTGCGAGAACAGCGCCAGCTGGGCGGCGAACTGGGCCACGTTCTCGGCGCCGCCCAGGCCCGACCGGCGCTGCTCGGCGCGTGCACGCACCTGGTTCAGGCGCGCATAGACGGCCGAGATGCGATCCACCACCTGGGTACGCTGCGTGGCGTCGTCGATGGACAGGCTGCCCATGAGCTCGGACAGCATGTCCAGCGCGGCCGCCATGTCGGCCATGCGCGCCAGCGGCTCGTTGATCTGCGCCACCGTGGCTGCCGCCTGCGCGGCCTGGTCCAGCGCCTGCAACTGGTCGGCATAGGGCTGCATGGCCTCGTCGGTGGCAATGAAGGCGGCCGTGCGCTGGGAGACTTCGGCCTGGGCCTCGTTGACGCCCTGCACCATGGTGTCGATGGCGGCCTGGTCCACATAGCGCAGGTCGCGCGTGGCCATGAGCTGGCCGCGCAACTGGCCCAGTTGGGTGAGCGCGTCCACGTACTCGCCAATGCTTTTCCAGTCGGCCAGCCGCAGTGTCTTGAGCAGCTGGCCGTGGCGGCTGGAAACCTCGCCCATGGCCTTGGCCGAGGCGTTGCGGATGCTCTCGACCTTTTCGTACTCGTCGATGACCGCATCACCCGTGGCGACAATGCCCAGCAGGGTCTCGTGCACGCCCTTGAGCTGCGGCGCGCCCAGCCAGTGGTAGCGCTCGAACAGGCGGCGCGCGGCGTCGATCAGGCGCTCGTAGCGCGGCAGCGAGACCTCGGTGGCCGCGATTTCCTTGCGCACGCTGTACAGGTCGGAGATGCCGCTGACCAGCTCGGCATTGCCGATGCGGCCCAGGAAGCTGTCGCGCTGCGGCTGGCGTGCCGCATAGTCGTCCGAGGCAAAGGGCGTGCGCCAGACCTGCATGGGGTGCACGCGCGAGGCCTCGTTGCTCTCGGCCGCGAAGATGACGACGCGCCCGTCGTCCATGCGCGCATAGCCGTGGCCGATGATGGGCGGCTGCAGGGCGCGCTCGATCAGGTTGTACTTGAACAGCGCCATGCGCCCGCTCTCGGGCTCGTAGAACACGTAGAGCACATCCTCGCCGTTGGGCGAGCGGATGCTGCGCCGGTAGCGCATGCCCTGCATGTTCTGCTCGAACGAGCGGTTCTCGCCGCTTTGCAGGTAGTAGCCGCCGGGGAAGATGATGCCGTGGTCCTGCGGCAGCTGGATGCAGGCCGCGCCGATGGCGTCCATGCGCAGAACCTGGCGCGACAGGGTGTTGAAGATCAGGTAGCGCCACTGCTCTTCGCGGTAGGGCAGGATCTTCAGCAGGATCAGGCTGCCGACGGCGGCGTACTCGAACACGGCGTCGTCCAGCGACTGGTTCTTCTCCTGCACGGGCTCGCTGTAGATGCCCAGTCCGTCGTTGGTGTTGTTCTCGACCTTGATGGTCAGCGTGCCGCCCAGGGTCTCGACGAAGACCTTGTCCAGCACGTTGATGTGCGGGTGGCGTCCCTGCACCAGCTGCTCGCGCCCGGCGCGCTGCCACTCGAAGTCGTGGGGTGCAGGCAGTTCGATGTCGCGCTCGCCGCGGTTGTCTATGTAGCGGATGGGCTGGCCATCGACGGGCACGGACCAGCGGAATACGCGCACATCGGACAGGCGCTCGCCAATCTGAAAGCTCGCCAGCAGCTTGCCGTCGCGCACGGCCAGCTGCATCAGCCGGGTGTTCTTGTAGTAGGCGTACAGCTCCTGGAAGTCCTGCACGAAGCTCTGTATGCCCAGAAAGCTGTCCTTGAGATCGACCGGCGTGACCTCGTAGCCCTGCTCTCCCTCGTGCAGGCGGTACAGCACGAACACGTCTTCCACGCGCGTGGACTGCTTCAGGCCCATGAAGACGTTGTAGCCAAACAGCAGGTAGCCGCCGACCTGGGCGATGTCGCGGCCCAGGCAGTTGTTTTCGGTGCGCACGCGCATGCGCCCGATGACTTCCATCTGGCTGCGGCCGAATTCCTCCAGCCGCTCCTCGTTGAGCTGGCGTGCCAGCGTCTCCAGCGCCTGCCCCTGGCCGTCAAGGCGCTTGGCCAGCACTTCATAGGAGCCGCCGCTTGCGACTGCCTGGTCCACGGCAGAGGCCGCGGTGTCGGGGGACAGGGACTGTGGGGACGATGGGGACGGTTGGGACATGGGCGTCACGGGCTTTCGCGTGTCAGGGACCATTCACGCCCTCCCCGGCCAGCTGACTGGCAGGCAGGCGGGCGGAGGAAGGCGGATGCGGGAGGCTGGGCAGCCGGTGGAGGGAGCGGCCGGGCGGCCGCCCCGTTCAGTCGACCCTCTGCGTGGGCGGCAGGCCCTTGCCGTCGCCCAGCGCGTTCAGCAGCGATGCGCCGCCCTTGCCGCTGAGGAACTTGCTGATCAGGTCCTGCACGATGGGGCTCTTGCCCGCCACGCCTTCCACGGCCTTGCCCACGGACAGCGCCTTGGCGAAGTTGTCGAAGAAGGCGCCCTCGCCGCCCACGATGTCGATGTTGGCCTTGCTGAGCGCGGCCGACAGCACCTCGGACTGGTCCTTGGCCACGCTCTTGTTGGCTTCGATGGCGGCCAGCGCCTGCTCGAAGTTCTTCTCCAGCTGCATGCGGAACTCCTCATGCGAGCGCGCCTGGTCGGACAGCGAGGCCAGCGCGGTGAACTTCTCGGTCAGGCCCTTGGCCTCGGCGAAGAGCTTGTCGCGCAGCACATCGGCCTCGGACATGCCCACGTCGCGCGTGACCGTGGCCTTGGTGGCGCCCACCTGGGCCTCGCCGCGCGCCTGGGCCAGCAGGCGCTCTTCCAGCACCTTGGCATCGGCCAGGCCCTGTTTTTCGTTGGCATCGGCCGTGGCCTCGATGACGCGCGCCTCGGCCAGGCCCTTTTCCTGATGGCCCTTGGCTTCGGCCATCAGCTTCTCGGCAATCACGCGGGCCTGGGCCAGGCCTTCCTTTTCCAGGGCGGCGGCGGTGACTTCGCGCACCTTGGCATCGGCCAGGCCGGGCGCGGCGCGCTCGACCTCGATGGCCTCGGCCAGCTTCTTCTTGGCTTCGGCGGTCTTGCTGGCCGCTTCCAGCTCGGCCTGGGCCATGGTCGTGACTTCCACGGCCTTGTGGCGCGAGGAAGCCTCTTCGGCCTCGGCCTTCTTGACCTGGCGCACCATGTCTTCCTCGGCCTGGGCCTGGGCGGTCAGCACGGTGACCTGCTTCATGCGCTCGGCCTCGGAGACCACGCGCACTTCCTTGATGCGTTCCTCTTCCTGGGCCACGGACTTTTCCACCACCACGCGCTCGCGCACCACGTTGGCGATGTTGGCCTTCTCGACCTCGATGGCCTTTTCCTTCTCGATGCGCTGCAGCTCCACCTCACGCTGGCGGGCCACGATCTCCAGCTCCTTGGCGCGCGTGACCTTCTCGACCTCGATCACCACGGCACGCTCACGGTTTTGCTGGGCCACGGCCACTTCGCGCTGGCGGTTTTCCTCGCGGATGTCGAGCTGCTCCTGGGTCTGGATGCGCGCCTGCTCGGCCTTCAGGCGCTCTTCTTCCTGCACCTTCTGGGTTTCGGCCTGCTCGCGCGCCTGGATGGTGGCGATCTCGCGCTTTTGGCGCGCCTCGGCATCGGCCTGCTGGCGCTCCAGCGCCAGCATGGCTTCCTTGGTCTCCACGTTCTTCTTGGTGATGGCCAGGTCGGAGTTGCGCTCGAGCTCGTTGGTGACGATGTTCTGGTTGGCCGTCAGCTCGGTGATCTTGCGGATGCCCTCGGCATCCAGAATGTTGTTGGGGTCCAGCGAGGACTTGGGCGTCTGCTCCAGGTAGTCGATGGCCACGTCCTCCAGCACATAGCCGTTGAGGTCGTTGCCGATGACATGGATGATCTGGTCGCGGAAATCCTGGCGGTTCTCGAACAGCTTGACGAACTCGATCTGCTTGCCCACGGTCTTGAGCGCCTCGGAGAACTTGGCGTTGAACAGCTCGTTGACGGCCGTCTTGTCCGAGGCCCGGTCCACGCCGATGGCCTTGGCCACCTTGAGCACGTCCTCTGCCGTTTCATTGACGCGCAGGTAGAAGGCCACGGTGATGTCGGCGCGCATGTTGTCGCGGCAGATCAGGCCTTCCTTGCCGCGCCGGTCGATCTCCAGCGTCAGCAGCGAGATCTGCATGAACTCCTTCTTGTGGATCACCGGCAGCACCAGGCCGCCCGTGAACTTGACCTTGGGCTGCGACGTGGTGTCGTTGATGATCAGCGCCGTGCCCTGCGGAACCTTGATGTAGAAGGCCTTGACCAGGGCGAACAGCCCGAGGATGACGACGAAGACGGAACCGATCACCACCCCGGCGACGATGTACCACTCCATGTTGCTCATGTTCATGCGAATCTCCCCTGTGAATTGCTATCTGTGAAAACGCTGAAAAAACGGAAAGGCCGCGCCCGCCGAACGGACGCTCGGGCCTTGTGGGAATCCCGGAACTAGCGCGGCAGCTCGGTACCGTCGAACTCGGCCTTGCTGACCACGCGCCAGGCGTTGTGCTCGGGCAGGTGCTCGATGAGCACGATCTCGGTGCCCCGGCCCAGTGCGCGCTCGGGCGAGCGCATCTGCACGTTCAGGCCCGCGCCGCCGTCCTCGACACTGCCGTAGCCATGCGTGCCGTCCACCACGGCGCTGCGCACCAGGCCGGCTCGGCCCAGCAGCACCTTGGGCTCCTCTGCAGGCGCCACCTTGTTGACGATGCCCCGCAGCGGGCGCAGCAGCAGCACGGTGGCGGCAAAGCCCAGCACCATGGCTGCCGCAGCCACCAGGGAGCCGGTCAGCAGGTTCACCAGGGTCCAGCCCTGGGGCATGGGCACGAAATGGCACAGCACATACGAGGCCAGCCAGGACATCAGGAACAGCGCGGTGAGGATGACCGTGAGCGGAATGCCGCCCAGGCCCACCTTGAGCAGCAGCCCGGCCAGCGCGCTGACCGAATGCTCCACGCCGTGCGCATGGTCGCTGCCGTCGAACAGCACCCAGTGGTCCAGCGAGTCCACCTCCAGCAGGCCCAGCATGGCGATCAGCCAGTACAGCAGCATGAACAGCAGCAAGGCGCCAAAGATGAAAGTCGGAAAGCCAAACGCGTATTGCAGGAACGCAGACATGTTTCTCCCCTCCCCTCAAATCCGGCAGCCGAGGCGGCAGGCCTGGCAGTGCCTGCCTGGACAACGGCCGCGCATCAAGCGTTTTTTCCGCCAGTTGCGGCGCGCTGCGCCTTCAGGCGTTCCAGCACCGACTGCGCATTGCCCGCCTGGGGCGTGATGCCGGCAGCGCGCAGCTTGGCATCCAGCGCATCTTCGCTGCTGTCGCGCGCCAGCTCGGCCGCGCTTTCCATGCGCGCACCGCGCTCGGCCTGCTTTTGCTTGATGCGCTCCAGAGAATCCAGCGCGCTTTGCACGCGCGTCTGCGAGCCTGCGTAGCGGCCGGCCACCGTGGCCTGGGCGCGCTGCACGCTTTCCGTGGCCTTGACCGTGTCGGCCTGCTGCTTGAGGCGCTTGATATGCGTTTGCGCCGTCTGTATGGCCACGCGCAGCTGCTCCACGCTTTGCGTGTAGGCGTCCAGCTGGGATTGCTCCTCGTCGCGCTGGGTCTCCAGCACGGAGACCTTGCCGGCCACTTCCAGCGCCAGCGCCTCGTCGCTGGTGTCCAGCGCCTTGACGGCATAGCCCTCGTACTCGGCAATGCGTTCCTGGGTCTGCTTGAGCTTGCCGGCCGCCAGCTTCTGCTTGGCCATGATGTCGGCCAGCGCTTCCTTGGACTTGTTCAGGTCGCTGTCGGCATCGCGGATTTCCTGGTCCAGGATGCGCAGGGCCTGGCTGTCGGTCACCGCCTCGCCGGCCTCGTGGGCGGCGCCGCGCAACGCTGTCACCAGCTTGTTCCAGATGGTCATGATGATCTCCTAGGGGCTCAGTGTCTTCGAGCGGGGCGTCAGGCCTGCGCGGATGCGGGTGCGGATGCGGATGAGGTTGCGGGCACCGGCGTCAGGTAGTGGGCCAGTGCCTCGGTGGCCTGGATGACGCTGTCGGCCAGGGTCAGGATCTCGGCAATGATGTCGCCCTCGCTGCTGCTGGCATGCAGGGCGGCGAACATCACATAGCCCTCGCCGCCGTGGGCCTGGGGTTCCAGCGCCATCGTGGTGAAGGGAAACAGCTTTTGCAGGCGCAGCATTTGCTCGTTGAGACCGGCGCGGTCGTGCACCTGGTCGGCGGGCCACAGAAAGGCCTCCACCACCAATTGGTCGCCCGAAAGCGCCACATGCACGGGCAGATCGCCGAATTCGGGCAGGCTGACCAGCAAACTTGCGTCTGCGCCTTCCAGCACCTCGATATGGAGCCGGCCGCCCTGCACCAGTGCCGATTGCTGCAGATCGCCCGCCAAGGCGTGAATATCCCGATATGCCTGTCTGCTGTTGTCCATGCCGCCCTCCTTGTGGATGAGAACCATTGATTCCGGTTGCAATCCCGGCACGCGCATTTGCTTTTCCAATTGCTGCAATGCCGCGCCGTACTCTGGAAAAATCCAGACCTCCTTTTTCACCAGCCCCTGTTCGCGCAGCCGTTGCCGGTGCAGGCGCTGGTAATGGGCTGATGTCTTTTGTTCCATGCGGATACCATAGCGGCCATTACATGTGATGTCTACATGTAATGGTGATCAATTTGTAAACGGATATGTAAACCGAGTGGCGCAATGGCCGGCTTTGCGCAGGCCACGGCCCGCCTTTGCGTTCTGGCAAATCGCCATCAAGAATTCATTTTTTCTACCGAAAACCATTTATCAACAAATTTTCCTATCAACCACAGGAGCGCCCAGGCGCGGACTGCGGCGGCGGCGACGCAGGGCTGCGAAGGCACTGCACAATGGCCGCTGTCGCAGGCAGATCCGGCCCTTGGCTGCCCGGCGCACGCTACGGAAACCTCTGCATGCCCGCCTTCAGGCTCTCACTTCGCACGGCAGTCACAGCCCCCTTCATAGCGGTGTTCGTGGTCACGGCCGGGCTATTGGCGGCATGGCAGCAGCGCCAGGTGGACCAACTCATCAACCGCGAAAGCCTGCGGCTGCTCGACTCCCTGTCCACCACCACGCGCCACCAATTGGCCGATTACCTGGAGACCCCGCTGCGCGTGCAGCAGGCCCTGGCCGAGACCGTGGCCCGGCAGGCGCTCTACACACCCGGCGACCTGCGTCCCATCTATGGCTATCTGACACGCTCATTCACCGAGCTGTATGCCCAGCACCACCAGATCAGCCTGTTGAGCTTTGGCGGCGTACAGGGTGAATACACGGGCGTGCGGCTGGAGCCCGATGGCCGCTACCGCCTGATTCTTCAGGACCGCAGCACCCAGGGCGCCCTGCAGATCTTCGAGGGGCTGGAGCCCGGCCCACCCATGTCCAGCCTTGCCGGCTACGACCCCCGCGTGCGCCCCTGGTACCAGCCTGCCATTCACAAAGACGGCCCGCACTGGTCGCCCATCTATACGGTGACTGGCGACCGGGGCGATGCCACGATTTCCGCATCCACTTCCGTGCGGGTGTCCGGCCAGCTGGCCGGCGTGGTGGCCGCCGATGTGCGGCTGAGCAGCATGAACCGCTTTCTGCGCGACGAGCCCTTGCGTGGCAACGGCCATATCGCCGTGGTCGACGCACAGGGCTACATGGTGGCTCACTCGTCCGAGCTGTCGGTGCTGAAACGGCGCGAAGGCCCCTATGACCCGCCCGTGCGCCTGCGGCTGTCCGAAAGCCCCGATCTTGCACTGCGCAGCCTGGCCGCCCTGCTGCCTGCGCATCTGAGCGCGGATTCATCGGCGCCAGCGGCCCCCGAGAACGCCATCAACCTGAGCTTCAAGGAACAGGGGCAGATCTACCACGGCCAGGTCACCGCATTCCACGATGCACGCGGCATCGACTGGCGGATCCTGGTGCTGCAGCCCGAATCCGATCTGGTCAGCAGCATGCGGGCGGACAGCCGCCATGCGCTGGTCCTCGCTTTCGGCCTGGCCTTGCTGGGACTGGGGCTGGGCGTGTGGTGCCTGCGCCGGGCGCTGCGCCCCCTGGCGGTGACGGCCGATGCGGCCAACCGCCTGGCCAAGGGCGACTGGAGCGCGGTAGGGGCGCTGCCGGATACGTCCCTGGTCGAGACATCGTCCCTGGTTTCGGCCTTCCACAACATGGCGCAGCGGCTGCAGGAATCGTTCGAGCACATGCGCACCCTGCTGCAGTACGACAGCCTGACGCAGCTGCTCACGCGCGCCGGCCTGATCGAGCAGGCCGATGCGGCGGCAGCCGCCAACACGCCCTGCCCTGCCGCGCTGTGCCTGCTGGAGCTGCAGAATTTCCGCAGCGTCCGCGACGATGTGGGCCACGGCACGGGCGAGCAGTTGCTGCGGGCCGTGGCCGAGCGGCTGCGCAACTACCATCTGCAGTTTCCTGCCCTGCTGGCGCGCACGGCCAGCAACGAGTTCGCCATGCTGTGGCTGCATGACTGCACGCCGCAGCAGATGCAGGACAAATGCCGCCATCTGCTGGAAATCTTCGACCAGCCATTTTCCGTGGGCAAGGACGACATCGTGCTGCGCGCCTGCGCGGGCGCCGTCAGCGGCGAGCTGCTGCCGGGCGCGCTGCCCGAGTGGCTGCGCAACGCCAGCATTGCGCTGGGTGAGGCGCAGCGCGGCTCGCACCCCTTCCTGCTGTTCGAGCCCAGCCTGGCGCAGAAAATGCTGGGCCGCACGCAGCTGGCCATGGAGCTGCGCCAGGCGCTGGAGCGCAACGAGCTGCGCGTGTTCTACCAGCCCGTGGTGGACCTGGCCACAGGCAGCATGGTCGGCGCCGAGGCCCTGGTGCGCTGGAGCAGCCCGACGCGCGGCATGGTGCCGCCCGGCGTCTTCATTCCGGTGGCCGAGGAGTCGGACCTGATCCTGAGCGTGGGCGAATGGGTGCTGCGCACGGCGGCGCACGACATCGCCTCCCACCTGCCCCGGCTGCCCGCCGACTTCGAGCTGCACGTCAACATGTCGGCACGCGAGCTCATCCAGTCAGACTTCGCCTCCACGCTGGAGCAGGCACTGGCCACCAGCGGCCTGCCCGCCCGGTTGCTGACCCTGGAGCTGACGGAGTCCATGCTGCTGGACGACAGCGACGCCACGCTGCAGCGCATTGCCGCCATCCGCGCGCTGGGCGTGAAGATCGCCATTGACGACTTCGGCACCGGCTACTCCTCCCTGGCCTATCTCAGCCGCCTGCGCTTTGACTGCATCAAGATCGACCAGAGCTTCGTCGGCCAGTTGCCGGAGTCCGAATCCGACAAGTCCATCGTGACCGCCGTGCTGCGCATCGCCCAGGGCTTTGGCGTCAAGGTCGTGGCCGAAGGCGTGGAGGAGCAGGCCCAGGCCAGGCTGCTGCACGCCCTGGGCTGCGAGCATGCACAGGGCTATCTGTTCGAGCGGCCGGTGCCGCTGGCGCAGATGCTGGAGTACCGCTCTCCCTGGCACGAGTGAGCCACCAGGGAGTCGCTGGTGAGCCGCTGCTGCCTTGTGGGGCCCTGCCTGTCGGCTTTGGCTGACGTGTGCCGCTTGCATGATCCGGTGCACATGCAGGTGCAATCCACGAAACAATCGGCGCCTGTTCCAGCCTCCCGCCTTCCATGACGCCCACCTATTCCGAGAGCCAGCCGCCCCCGCCCCGTCTGGACCCCGCCGGCCCCATCCACCTGATCGTGCCGCTGCGCCCAGGCGCCGACCTGGAACAGCTGCGCGCCCGCCTCACCAGCGTGCCCGCGCTGCAGCAGCGCAGCGTTCAGTGGCATGTGCCTGGCGCACGCGCCGACATCGTGCACCTGGCCGCCCGCGCCGTGGACAGGGCCAGCCAGGATGGCGGCCTGGTCGTGGCCGCCGGCGGTGACGGCACCATCAATGCGGTGGCCGCCGCAGCCTGGGCGCGGGGCGTGCCCATGGGCGTGGTTCCGCTGGGCACCTTCAACTACTTCGCCCGCGAGCAGGCGCTGTCGCTGGAGCCTGCCCAGGCCGTGCAGGACATTCTTCAGGCATTGCAGGCCGGCCAGATGCGGCCCGTGAACGTGGGCCTGGTCAACGAACGGCTGTTCCTGGTGAACGCCAGCCTGGGCCTGTACCCGCGCCTGCTGGATGAACGCGAGCGCGCGTCCACACGCTTTGGCCGCACGCGGCTGGTGGCCATTGCGGCCTCCATCTGGAGCATTCTTCGCGGTGGCAGCGCGCGCCGCTGGCGCATCGCCCTGCGCTCCGACCGCCAGGCGCCGCTGCAGCAGCAGGAACACCTGGCCAGCACACTGTTCGTGGGCAACAACCCGATGCAGCTGGAGCGCGTGGGCATTGCCGAAGCCCGCGCCGTGGCCGACGGCCAGCACCTGGCCGCCGTGCTGCTGCTGCCGCAGGCCAGCGAGGCCCCGGCGCGCGTGGTCTGGAATGCCGTGTTGGGGCGGCTGGCGCAGGACGATGCGGTGGCCAGCCTGGCCTGCACCGAGCTGGTGGCAGAGCCCGCAGGCCGGCGCCCGCGGCGCCTGAAGGTGGCCTTTGATGGCGAGCGCGAATGGATGGCGCCGCCCATTCGTTTTCGCCTGGGCGAGAAGCCGCTGTGGCTGGTCGTGCCGGGCGAGGCCGGGCCCTCCTCCTGATCATCAAGGGACAAGGAACGCCCATGGCTTTGCTCATGCATATGTCGGACCTGCATTTCGGCGCCCACGATCCGGCCGTGTGCGCCGCCGCGGCAAGACTGGCCGCACGTCTGCCCGTGGCACTGCTGGTGGTCTCCGGCGACTTGACCCAGCGTGCCACGGCCGCACAGTTTGCCCAGGCGCGCGAGTTTCTCGATGCGCTTCCCGTACCGCGCCGCCTGGTCGTGCCGGGCAACCACGATCTGCCGTTGCTGGCCTGGTGGGAGCGGCTGGGTGGCCATGCCCATGATCGCTACGCCCGCTGGATCAGTGCCGACCTGCAGCCCTGGTGCGCAGAGCAGGGCTTTTGCGTGATTGGCGTGGACACCACGCGCTGGTGGCGCCACCAGCGCGGCAGCCTGTCGGCCAGCCAGATCCGGCAGGTGGCCCAAAGGCTGGCGCAGGCCAGCCCTGGCGACTGGCGCATTGTGGTCGGCCACCACCCGCTGGCAGCCGCACATGCGCAGGACCGCAGCCACCGCCCGCACCGCGCGGCAACGGCCCTGGCGGCCTGGCGCGACGCCGGAGCGCAGTTGGTGCTGTCAGGCCATGGACATGACCCCGGCCTGGTCCAGCCGCTGCCGGGACTGTGGGCGGCGCAGGCGGGCACTGCGGTATCGCTGCGGCTGCGCGCGCATGCGCCCAACAGCCTGTTCACGCTGGAGCAGCAGGAGGACTCGGCTGGACAGGGCCCGGCCTGGCGCCGAGAGCTCACGCGCTGGGACTATTCACGGCAGGCGGATGAATTCCTGCCCGTGCAAAAGCATGTTCTGGACCCGCCGCAGGCCTCCACCCGCTGAACGCGCGCAAACCGTGTTCTGGCGTTCTTCGTTGTATTGCACAATCCACAACCTCGGCTCCACGCAGGCGGCGGCAGAAAAGTTTGCATGCTGTCCTACGCGATGCCCGCCCGAGGGTGTGGATGATCAGCCCTCGTCAATGCTGCCTTTTTGATAGCAGCATGATGCACTGCAACAAAGAGATATGCGAATCCTGTACGTTGAAGACAATGCCGACCTGCGCGAAACCATTGGCCTGCTGATGGAGAGCGAATCACGCTTCGTGACCAGTTGCGCCACCGCCGAGCAGGCCCTGGAACTGGATGCGGCCCAGCCTTTCGACGTGGTGGTTTCCGATGTCAGCCTGCCCGGCCTGTCAGGCACCGACCTGGCGCGGCAGCTGCTGGAGGCCGATGCCCAGCGCTGGATCATCCTGTGCTCCGGCTACGACCTGGGCCCCTACCCCACGGCCTGGGGTCCCCATGTGCGGACCCTGCTCAAGCCCTTCGAGATCGAGGACCTGGAGACGCTGCTGGACTCCATCCAGGAAGCGCTCGGCAACCCCACCCACTGAAGCGTTCGCGCTTTCGCGCCCCCGGCGCCCCCCGGCTCCCGCCGTCACAGCACGGCCTTGGAGCCTCCCACTGCCGCCTCGCGCGGCAACTCCACCCTGAAGCTGGTCACTCCGTCGGCGGAGCGCACGTCGATGCGCCCGCCGTGCGAACGCACGATCTGGTGTGCAATGAACAGCCCCAGACCCAGTCCCTGGTGCTGGCCGGGCCGGCGTTCACCACCGCGAAACGGATTGAACAGCGTGGGCAGCAGTTCCGCGGGAATGGTGCCGCCGTTGCGCACCGTGATGGACACGCGATCGTCCTGGCGCCCATCGGCCGTCACCTGCACCGGCTGCGCGGGATCTCCGTGGTGCATGGCATTGCCCAGCAGGTTGGTCAGCACCTGGCACAGGCGTTCTCCATCCCAGATGCCTTCCAGATTGCCCAGCATCTCGCTTTCCAGGCGCCGCTCCGGGAAGCCCGTCTCCACCTCCTGCAGCGTGCGCTGCAGCAGCGTCTGCAGGCTGGCCGGCTGGGGCGACAGCGGCAGGCCTTCTGCCTGGCGGATGCGGGTCACGTCCAGCAGATCCTCGATCATGCGCGACATGCGCTGGCTGCTGCTGAGCATGCGCTCGGCCATGTTGGCCACCTTGCCGGGATCGGGCTGGCGCGTGAGCACGGTGGCCGCCGCCTTGATGGACTGCAGCGGCGTGCGCAGGTCGTGGCTGAGCACGGCCATGAACATCTCGTTGATGCGCAGCGCCTCGGTGCGCTCCTGCAGCTGCTGGGCCAGCGCCTGCTTGCGCTGGTGCAGCTCGAAGAACACGTTGGCCTTGGTGGTCAGCATGTGCGGGTCGATGGGCTTGTACAGAAAGTCCACGGCGCCGCTTTCATAGCCGCGGAATTGCCAGTTGTGCTCGCGCGAGCCGGCCGTCATGAAGATGAGCGGGATGTGGCGCGTGCGCTCGCTGCCGCGTATCAGCTCGGCCAGCTCGAAGCCGTTCATCTCGGGCATCTGCACGTCCAGCAGGGCCAGCGCCACATCGCCATGGTCGAGCAAAAGCTCCAGCGCCTCGGGGCCGGAATGCGCCTTGAGGAACTCGATGCCGTCGCGCTGCAGCAGCGCTTCGATAGCGATCAGATTCTCGGCAATGTCATCGACGATCAGGCATTTGACGCGATCTGTTTGGGACATGGATTCTCTCTCGGTATTTTGTCTGGTGGGAGCGCGCTGAATGGACATTCAAAGCCTCCCCTGGCCGTGCAGCGATGCGATGAGCGCGGCAATGCCCTGCGGCGCCAGCACCCGGGCCTGTGGCACGCGGGCCAGGGCCGCCCGCGGCATGGTCTGCATTGCGGCACTGTCTGGCGACTGCACCACCGCCAGGCCGCCGGCCGCGTGCACGCTGGCCATGCCCTGGGCGCCATCCTCGTTGGCGCCGGACAGCAGCACGGCCAGCAGGCGCTCGCCATAGCAGTCGGCAGCCGACTCGAACAGCACATCGATCGAGGGCCGCGAAAAATGCCAGGGCGCATCCAGCGACAGCGCCAGCCTGGGCCCGCTGTCCACCAGCAGGTGGTAGTCGGCCGGCGCAAAGTACAGGCAGCCCGGCTCCAGCCACTGCTGGTCCTGCACCTCGCGCACCGGCAGGGCGCAGCGCGGCCCGAAAAGCTGGCCCAGCAGGCTGCGCCGGTCGCGCGGCAGGTGCAGTACCACCAGCACCGAAGCGCGCAGGCTGGCGGGCAGCGTGGGCAGCACCACGGACAGCGCATCAAGCGCGCCGGCCGAGCCGCCGATCACGATGGCCTCGTAGGCTGTGGCGGCGTCCGAGGCGGGTGTGTTCGTGGTCGCGGGCATCACAGCCCGGCCCTCTTGCGGTAGATGCGGTCTTCGAGCACGAAGTCCTCGAAGGCCTCCGAATGCCCTGAAAACCGCAGCGACTCCTTGGAGCCCAACCCCAGGAACCCGCGATGGCACAGCGCATCGCGGAACAGGCCCAGCGCCCGGTCCTGCAGCTCGCGCTCGAAATAGATCAGCACGTTGCGGCAGGACACCAGGTGCATCTCGGCGAACACGCTGTCGGTGGCCAGGCTGTGGTCGGAGAACACCATGTGCTCGCGCAGCCCCTTGTCGAAGACCACACGGCCATAGCGCGCCGTGTAGTAGTGCGACAGCGAGCTGTGCCCGCCCGAGCGCGCATGGTTGTCGGTGAAGGCCGCCACGCGCGCCATGTCGAACACGCCCTGCTCTGCCGCCTTCAGCGCATGGGGATTGATGTCGGTGGCGTAGATCAGGGTGCGGTCCAGCAGGCCTTCTTCATGCAGCAGGATGGCCAGCGAATACACCTCTTCGCCCGCGCTGCAGCCGGCCACCCAGACCTTGAGCGAGGGATAGGTGCGCAGCAGCGGCACGACCTCGGTGCGCAGCGAGCGGAAGTAGGTCGGGTCGCGGAACATGTCGCTGACCTGGACCGTGAGGTACTCGAGCAGGGCCGGGAACACGCTTGTATCGTGCAGCACACGGTCCTGCAGCTGCGACAGCGTCTTGCAGTCGAACTGCACCAGGGCCGACTGCAAGCGCCGCTTGAGCGAGGCCTGGGCGTAGCCCCGGAAGTCGTAGTGGTAGCGGTGGTAGATGGCGTCGATCAGCAGGCGCTGCTCGATGTCGGCGGTGCGGGCCTTTTTCATCGCCGGGCCGCCCCAAGATGAAAAGCGGCCCCCTTGGGGGGCAGCGGACCTTGCGCAGCAAGGGGAGCGTGGGGGCTATTTTTCAGCTGCGGCATCGCGTCCTCCTTGCTACTTGGGCATCCACACCCGCACCAGCGACAGCAGCTTCTCCACGTCCAGCGGCTTGGCGATGTAGTCGTTGGCACCGGCGGCCAGGCATTTCTCCTGATCGTCCTTCATGGCCTTGGCGGTCAGGGCGATGATGGGCAGGCGGCGCCATTGCGGGCGGTTGCGGATCTCGCGCATGGCGGTGTAGCCGTCCATCTCGGGCATCATGATGTCCATCAGGACCAGGTCGATGCCGGCCTGCGCCGTGCCCCGCGCTTCCAGGGTTTCCAGCGCCTCGCGCCCGTTGCGCGCGATCTCCACGCGGATGCCCGTGGGCTCCAGGATGCTGGACAGCGCGAACACATTGCGCACATCGTCCTCCACCACCAGCACCGTGCGCCCTTCCAGCGCCGACTCGCGGCTGCGCGCCACCTGCAGCATCTGACGGTGCTCGGCCGACAGCTCGGACTCCACCTGGTGCAGGAACAGCGTGACCTCGTCGAGCAGGCGCTCGGGCGAGCGCGCGTCCTTGATGATGATGGACTTGGAAAAGCGCCGCAGCTGCTGCTCTTCATCGCGCGAGAGCGCGCGGCCCGTATAGACGATGACAGGCGGGAAGGAAACATCGTCCTGGTCCGTCATGCGCTGCAGCAGCTCGTAGCCGCTGATGTCGGGCAGGTTCAGGTCCATCACCATGCAGTCGAAGGTGGCGCCGCGCAGATGCTCCAGCGCCGCCGCCGCCGTGCCCGCGCAGACGATGTCCACATCGCTGCGGCTGAGCAGGTGGCGCACGCTCTCGCGCTGGCGCTCGTCGTCCTCCACCACCAGCACGCGGCGCAGGTCCTGGGTGAACTTGGCCTCCAGCCGCTTCAGGGCATGGACCAGTTCCTCGCGCTTGACGGGCTTGAGCGCGTAGCCCACGGCGCCGCGTCCCATGGCCTCCTGCGAATAGTCGGCCACCGAGACCACGTGCACGGGAATGTGGCGCGTGACGGGGTTGCGCTTGAGCTGATCCAGCACGCCCAGGCCCGAGAAATCGGGCAGGTTGATGTCCAGCACGATGGCGTTGGGCTGGTTGCTTGCCGCCATGGCCAGGCCGTCGGACGCGGTGTTGGCCACATCGCATTCGAAATCCATCTCGCGCGCGAGCTCGGAAAGAATGTCGGCAAAGCGCAGATCGTCCTCGATGACGAGGATGCGGCGCCCGCTCTGCCCGCTCTTTCGCAGGGCATTCGCCGCGGACGAAGTAGGCAACATCGGCGCAGACATGGCTGGCGACATGGCCGGCGCGAACGCGGGCGCAGCCGGCGCGACATGGGCCGAGGCGACGGCGGGCACGGACGCGGGCGATGACACCGGCACCTGCGTCTGTGTCTGCGCATTCGCCAGCGATTCCCGCGCCGGGCGGGGCAGCGGCGCGGCAGCCAAGGCCTGGCCAGGCTCCACCAGCTCCAGGATCACAGGCACGGTCAGCGTGAACACGCTGCCCTGCCCCGGCGTGCTGGAGACGGTCAGCGTGCCGCCCAGCAGCCCGGCAAGGTCACGTGAGATCGACAGGCCCAGGCCCGTTCCGCCGAACTTGCGATGCGTGCTGCCGTCCGCCTGGCGGAAGGCATCGAAGATGAATTGCTGCTGCTGCTCGGCAATGCCGATGCCGGTATCGCGCACGGCAAACGCCAGCATGCCCCCGGGCACGCGGGACACCTGCAGTTCGACCGAGCCCTTGGCCGTGAACTTGAGCGCGTTGGACAGCAGGTTCTTGAGCACCTGGGCCAGCCGCATGGGGTCGGTCTGCATGGAGGCCGGCACGCCGGGGTCCACCGTCCATGTCAGCTCCAGGCCTTTTTCGCGGGCGATGGGGCGCAGCGGCTCCATCAGCGCCTGCAAGGCGGTGGCGATGGTCATGGGCTCCACCAGGACGCTGACCTGGCCAGCCTCGATCTTGGACAGGTCCAGGATATCGTTGATCAGCGCCAGCAGGTCGCTGCCCGCCGCATGAATGGTCTGTGCGTACTTGACCTGATCGGCCTGCAGGTTGCCGGGCTTGTTGTCGGCCAGCAGCTTGGCGAGGATCAGCGTGGAGTTCAGCGGCGTGCGCAGCTCGTGGCTCATGTTGGCCAGGAACTCGCTCTTGTACTGGCTGGCCAGCTCCAGCTCGTGCGCCTTGTCGGTCAGCGCACCCTGGGCGCGCAGCAGTTGCTCGCGCTGGTACTCCAGCTGCTGGGTCTGCTCCTCCAGATGGGCATTGGTCTGCTCCAGCTCGCTTTGCTGGTGCTCCATCTGCGTCTGCGACTCCTGCAGGATGCGGCTTTGCTGCTCCAGCTCCTCGTTGCTCACGCGCAGCTCTTCCTGCTGGGCCTGCAGCTCTTCCGACTGGCGGCGCGTTTCTTCCAGCAAGGTCTCAAGGCGTGAACGGTCCAGGCCCGAGCGGATGGCCACGGCCAGCATTTCGGACGCCCTCTCCAGCAGGCTGCGCTCTGCCTCGCTCACCCCGCGCAGAAAGCCCAGTTCGATGACGGCGAACACTTCGCCGTTCTCCATGGCGGGCGCCACCATCAGCTGCAACGGGCTGGACTGGCCGGTGCCCGAGGAAATCGGCAGGTGCTGCGCGGGCACGTCCCTGACATGCAGCAGCTTGCGCGAGGTGACCGCCTGGCCCGCCAGGCCCTCGCCGGGCAGCAGCTTGTGCTGCAGGCGCTCGCGCGGCAAGGCATAGCCGCCGAACAGGCGCAGACCGCCGTCGGCGCAGTCCACCACATAGCCGGCGCCCACCTCGGCGCGCAGGTAGGTGGCCAGGTATTCCAGTGCCTTCTGGCCCAGGTCTTCCAGCCGGCGGTCGCCCTGCAACTGCTGGCCCAGGCCGGACAGACCGGACGTCACCCACGACTGGCGCGCCTTGACGCGGTACTCGCGCACCGTCAGCGCGGCCGATGCCAGGATCAGGCCCAGCAAGATGAGGGAGCCGCCCCAGGAGTAGTACGTCGAGGTGGTGGAGGCCTCCACCCACAGCTGGCGGCGCTGCTCCAGCTCACGGGTCTGGCGGGTGTAGAGATCATCGATCAGCTCGCGCAGCCGATCCATGGCGTTCTTGCCCACGTCCAGGCGCACCAGGGCCATGGCGGCGTCCAGGTCGCCGGCCTTGCGCAAGTCTATGGTTTCCTGCAGCTCGCGCAGCTTCTGGGTCGAGATGTCCTCGATCTGGTCCAGCAGCCGGTGCTGGACGGAGTCGCTGGACGTGCGCGCCTTGAGCGCCTCCAGCTGCTTTTGCAGCACATCGCGCGCCTGCTGGTAGGGCTGCAGATAGGCCTGGTCACCCGTCAGCAGAAAGCCCCGCTGCCCGGTTTCGGCATCCTTGAGCGAGGCGTTGAGCTGGCTGAGCTGGCGCATGGCCAGCGTCGTGCGGTCCATGGCATTCACGGCCTGGCCCCGCGCCTCGGACGCCCGGAAATTGACGAAGGCGATGACCAGGGTGGCCAGGGCCGCTGCACCAAAGCCTGCAACAAGCGTCCATGGAATGGCAAAGCGCTGGGTGGTCTGGTGGCTGGAAGATCGTGGCATGCAGTGGAATTTCTGGCGGAAATGGACGAAGGAATCCGCCAGGGACTGTAACGGTTTTGCGCGGCCCTCGGCAGCACTCGACCACACTCGGCCGCAGTCCGCGCTGGTTTCAGCGGTGCGCGACGCACGGCGCCACCACGGCAGCCGTTAACATGGCCCGATACCTTCCTTCCGACATCCCGCTGCGGTCGTCGGCCCACACTCCAGGAACCATTGCATGAAAACCTTTGCCCTCACCGTCGCATCGCTGGCCGCCGCCGCCTCGCTGGTGTCCACCAGCGCCAATGCCGCAGCGTTGATCTTCCTCAACGACACCATCGCCGCACGCATTCCCGCCAGGGACCTGCCCGACGCAAAGGCCGCCGTGGCCAAGGTGCTCAACGAGGCCGCCGACGGCTCCGTGACCGAATGGACCAGCCGCCCGAACCGTACCAACCAGCGCGTGACGATGGCCTTGCAGCCGCAGCAGACCGTGCAGACCGGCTCGGCCGGAAGCTGCCGCCTGCTGTCGGCCGACGTGCGCCTGAAAAAGACCTCGGAAAACTGGCGTTTCTGGTTCTGCAAGCAGTCCGATGGATCGTGGAAGGCCAGCGGCAGCCAGCCCTGAGCAAGGATTGCGATGGCCTGTCACCGGGAATCCGGCATGGACCTACGCCACCAGTCCTGGACACATGGGAGCATGTCGGCCGGAAGATCGACATCGGAGAACAACCATGCCCCATGAATTTGTGCAGGCCACGACACTCGCCAGACGGCTGGCCCTGGGCGTCGCTGCAACCTCTTTGCTGACGCTGGCCGCCTGCTCGGGCGAGACCTCGTCAACGCGCGCGGGATTCCCCATGGCCGAAGTGCCGCGCTTCAACCAGCCCCCGCCGGACAAGCCCCTGCTGGGCCAGCCCGTGATCATGGCCGAGCAGGTCATGCCCCATGCCAAGGGGGATCCGCACGAGCCCCTGCCGCCAGCCACTCCCCTGCCCGCCAAGGCATCGGAGCCCGCAAGCGGCGCAGGAGCCACGAACAAGGAAGATGCCGGCGGCGTGAACCCTGCCGCTGGCCAGGCCGCCGCCATCACCGATGGCCAGGGCGAGGGCTCCAAGTACCAACTGGGCGCCCCCAAGTAGCTGAACTCGGCCAAACCCGGCAGAACTCAACCGGAGCCGGGCGGACTCAGAACGAAGTCCAGTCCCCGTCGTCATTGCCCTTGGCCGCCACGGTCTGCCTGGCGGCAGGCAGCTTTGCGGCGGGAGCTGGGGCAGCAGATGCGCTGCGTGGGGCAGCAGCGGGTGCAGTGCCGGCAGCTGGGGCGGACGCGGCCAGCGGTCTGGCCGCAGGACGCATGGGCGCTGCCGCAGAGGGCGCGCGCGCGGCAGGTACTGAAGACGAAGCTGCTCCTGCACGGGCCGGCGCCACGCCGTCGATGCGGAACACGCTCACGGCCGCCGCCAGCTGATTCACCTGGGATTTGAGCGAGCCGGTCGCAGCTGCTGCCTCCTCGACCAGCGCGGCATTCTGCTGGGTCACCGTGTCCATCTGCGAAATCGCCTGGTGCACCTGGTTGATGCCGCTGCTTTGCTCCTGGCTGGCGGCCGTGATCTCGGCCACCAGGTCGCTGACCTGCTGCACGCTTTGCACGATGCCGTCCATGGTGCGGCCGGCCTCGGCCACCTGGCGCGTGCCCGCGTCCACCTTGGACACGGAGTCTGCAATCAGGTCCTTGATGTCCTTGGCCGCCGAGGCGCTGCGCTGGGCCAGCGCACGCACCTCGCCCGCCACCACGGCAAAGCCACGGCCCTGCTCACCGGCACGTGCCGCTTCCACAGCGGCGTTCAGCGCCAGGATGTTGGTCTGGAAGGCAATGGAGTCGATGACGCCGATGATGTCGGCAATCTTGCGGCTGGACTCGCTGATGCCGCCCATGGTGTCCACCACGCCGGCCACCACCTTGCCACCCTGCACCGCAGTCTGCGATGCCGAAGCGGCCAGCTGATTGGCCTGGCGCGCGTTCTCGGCGTTCTGCTTGACCGTGCTGGTCAGCTCCTCCATGGCGGCAGCCGTCTGCTCCAGCGAGCTGGCCTGCTGCTCGGTGCGCGAGGACAGGTCCTGGTTGCCCGCATCGATCTCGCCCGAAGCCGTGGCGATGCTGTCGGCACCCGAGCGCACCTGCCCCACGACCTGGGCCAGGTTGTCGTTCATCTGGCGCAGCGCCTGCAGCAACTGGCCGGTTTCGTCGCGCGAATCAACGGTGATGCGGCTGGTCAGGTCGTTGTTGGCCACGGTGCGCGCCACGCGCAGGGCTTCGGCCAGCGGCACGGTGATGCCGCGCGTGATCCACCATGCGGCCAGCGCGCCCAGCACCACGGCCAGGGACACCACGGCGATGATGGTGGCGCGGCTGGCAGAAAAGCGCACCTGCACTTCACCGGCGGAGCTGTCTATGGCGGCGCGCTGCATGTCCAGCAGGCGCTGCACGATCTCTATATAGCGCTGCGTGGCGGGCTGGTACTCCTGGGTGAACAGGCGCTCGGCATCTTCTGCACGGCCTTCCGCCTTGGCCTTGGTCACCACGTCGCGGCCCGCCAGGTAGCCGGCGCGCGCCTTCTTGATCTCGACCCAGATGTCCTTTTCTTCCTGCGTCTGCAGCAGCGGCTCGATGCGGTCCTGCAGCTTGCCCGACTGGCGCGAGGACTCGGCCGCGTCTTCGGCAAAGAAGGTGGCCAGCGAAGGATCGCTGCTCTTGGCGATGGCCGTGGTCCGGCGCGAGCCCGAGTGGATGTTGCGGAACCAGTCGCTGATCATCCGCTCCTTGGCCAGGGCCACCTCGGTGATTTCCGTGGTCGAGCGGGCCATGTGCCCCATGCTGACGATGCTGGTGACACTGATCAACAGCATGATCAGCAAAAGAATGGTGAAGCCGCCTCCGAGACGGAGGCCGATGCGCAGGTTTTTCATGTTTTCCGGGAGCAGGATGCAGGGCGGGGATGGTGCTGAAATCAGTTCTTGAGGTAGGCGTCCAGCACCATGCGGTTCCAGTTGGCCGAACCGACCAGGGAATCGCCCAGCTTCTCGGCCGTGGCAACCACCGCACTTTGCTGCTGCTGCAGCGTCTTGACCCGGTCGCCCAGACTGGCCATGGACGAGCTGAGGCGGCTGCCCGTGGACAGCGCAGAGTTGGCGCTGCTCTCCACCGCCTTGCCAATGCCGGCCAGGGCCGAGGTCACGCCTGCGGCATCGGCGGCCATGGACTTTTCCAGGGCCTTGGCATCCACCGCCAGCGTGCCGTCCTGGCGCTGGACGATGCCGAGCTTGCCCAGGCTGGGCGCGGTCGCGCTGCCCGTGACACTCATGATGGCCGAGCGCAACTCGCGCAGGGCGCGGGTGGCACCCACATCGGTGGAAGAACCGGCCGCCGCGCTCACGCTGCCCTTGGCAACGCTGGAGTTATAGCGCGCCACCAGCTTTTCCAGCGCGCCTTGCACCGACTGGGTGGTGCTGGTGGCCGAGAGCGCGGCCACATCCTTGCCCGCCGAGGCCAAGTCCACCAGGGATGACTTGAACTGCCCCAACGCCGACAGCGAGGTCGATCCCGCCTGGGCCTGGGCCGCAATGCGCTCGTGCGCCTTGGTCAGCGACGGTGCCAGCTTGCGCACCTTCTCCGCTTCGGTGGTCTCCGTCTTGGTGCTGTCCGTCTTGGTGGCGCTGGTCTCCGCAGCGCTCTTCTTGCCGGCCGAATCCGAAGCCGCCTGCGTCGTGCTGTTGAGCTTGGATTGGGCGCGGGCCAGCAGGCTTTGCACGTTCAGGTTGTCGGTTCTGATGCTCATGTTCTCTTCCCTGTGAGTTGGCAGATGGCGCGGGCGCGAGGCCCGTCCACGGTTTGGCAGGAAGACTACCGGGACGCCGACGCAGCGATGCGGGGAAAAGCAGGCCCCTTGCCCACGACTTGCAGGCTTTGCTGCGCCGGAACGGATGTCCGCCGCCTTGCCGCGGCGGCCCGGCCATGAAAAAGGGCCTCCGAAGAGGCCCTCCAGCAACACATTGCGGCCCTCAGGCCATCTGCGTCAGGGCGCCATAGCGCTCGCGCGCCGTTTGCAGCATGTAGAACGTGATGCGCTTGACCTCGGCCCGGCTGTCGGCGATGTGCTCCCTCAGGCAGGACTGGGCCCGCGCCGCATCGCCAGCCTCGATGGCCGCGAGGATGGCGGCATGGTCGTCATAGGTTGCCGAGACCCGCGGCAGCTTGATGACATCCAGGCGCCGGATGATGCGGATGCGCTCGGTGATGTCCAGGTGGATGCGCGCCATCTCCTGGTTGCCGGTCGCGGCCACCAGGCCGGTATGGAAGGCCTCGTCCAGCGAGGCCACCACGGCGGGGTCGGTCTCGCGCTGCTCCTCGGGCACGCACCAGACCTCGCGCAACGGCTGCAATGACTTCAGCGATTCGCCCACCAGGCTGGCCACGGCGCTGGTCTCCATCAGGGTTCGCACCTCATAGAGATCCTCGAAGTACTTGAAGTCGAAGGCCTTGATCTGCCACCCGCTCTTGAAATGCACATCGACATAGCCATCGCGCTGCAACCAGAACAGCGCCTGGCGCACAGGCGTGCGGCTGACCTGCATGCGCGTGGCGATTTCGCCCTCGCTGAAGCGGTCGCCGGGCAGCAGGCGGAAGTCGAAGATGTCGTTCTTCAGGCAAGCGTAGATCTGCGCGGCCAGCGAGTGCGCGCTGCTTGCAGGCCCCTGGCGCGTCTCGCACACGGGCGGGGAGGCAACCGCGATGCTCATGCGACTGCCATGCCGGTTGGAGAACACCGCCCCTGCCGTTGGCGACAGCCAAGGCCAGCCAGGACCCGGCTCAAGGCGGTGGAAAAGTGCGAAGCCATGCCTTCGGCACCGTGCAGATTTGCAGCCGGTGACAGGGTATACGCCGATTGCTGCTGCAATCTCTCTGACGGATTTGCACGCCGGCAATGGGCAATGGTCCATTCACGCATTTAGTACTCTCTCTTGTACACAAGTTGGCAGTGGAATTTATTAAAGAAACGAATTGCGTTTTAATAATTGGACCGGCAAAAATATTCTCGACAACGTCCGATGTTCGTGTATGCTCCGCCACTCGCCGCAGTACGGGCCAAACGCACCACAACGGTTCGCAGGCCCCGGCACCAGGCATTCAATGTGCCTGATCAATAGACACAGGAACCCACGCGCGGTAATCCTGCGCATATCCACGGCAATCCATTTTTATCAGAAATTTTCTGCACATTGATAGTGCAGCGAGCAAGTCGATTCCCCATGCCTGCAGCCATGGGTTTTTGTGTTTGTCAAAGATTGACAAGCCTAACGACATTCAGCTTTTGACAGGAATGGAAAGCTGGCCCACGTCAAAAAAATGACACAAAAACCAGCCAGGCACGCGGTTACCCACGCGGCCTCAAGGCGCGTATCTCTGATATTCCCCCAACAGCCCGATTTCGGCTTTCCATACTGAAAAGCCTCCATCGATAGATGGAGGCCATATTCCCGCACGTCCACGGCAACACCCGCGCCAGACGAGTCCGACGCGGGTTGCCGCAGCAGCACAGCTGCGGGAGGAAGCTCAGGCTTCGCGGTTTTCCTTGATGTTGAAGCCCATCTGGCTCTCGGCGCCCTTGCCGCCCTGGTTGGTCTGTTCCCAGTACTGGGTCTTGACCTTGGCAGCCTGGAACGAGTAGTTCACGGTCACGGTGTCAGAGGAGTTGGCGCCGCTGACAGTCACGTTCGTCACCATGACGTCGGTCAGGGTGATCTTGGTGAACTCGATCTGCGAGCCGCCGGCCTTGCACAGCGAGATGTCGACCTGGCCCAGGTGCTTGCCCGTGGCGCAGTGCTTGAGCACGGCGGGGTAGCACTTGTCCACCTTGGCGATGACGTTCAGGTCATGGAAGCTCACCTTGCCGGCGCCGGCACCACCGCCGCTGGACATGGTGTTGGGCTGGGTAGCACCCCAGGTGAAGGAGTCGATGTCGGTCCAGCCCTTGTGGTTGGAATCCTGGGACTCGCCACTGGCGCCCTCGACCTTCATGAACATATCAACGGACATTGCACACCTCTCGAACTAATGGATTAAACGTTCGCATGCAACCCAATAGCCTGATTGCATCGGATAGTTCACACGCGAACAAAGGGGAAACCACTCTCGGGTAGAGCGCACGAAACCGATTCACTTAACACGTGATTCAGATCAGTGCGGCGCATACCCTGGATGGTCAAGGAATGTATTGACAATCGCCTGCAATCCTCACTGTCGTGAACCGCCCTCCTTTGTTGGAGCCGCGATGATAGTGGATAAGGCCGGCAAAATACAAACAATTGAGCAGACTGAATTGTTACGGCGGATACATCTGAAAAAAAATGTATCCACCTCATATCCATTCGATTCGTGTCATGGCTTTTTGCGGAACTCAAGCTACACTCACGCCGCATTCGGAGTCCGATTGAAATACGATCTTGTATTCATGACGAATCCATGACGCTCGTCTTTGGCCCCTGGCTTCAGACAATAGGCTGATTGAGGAAAACCAACGGTTTACAGAGACAGATTACCGGTGTGATGCCGGCTTTCTCCTTGTCCAATGGCCTCGAACAGGTTCGGCACCCTGGCTGCGCGACAGACATCGCCCGCCAGGGTGTGAAACAACATCTTGGGTGGGATTGCATGGATAGCGAAGCAGCATGTTCGACCAACTGCCTTCCGGCAGGTGTCCAGATTGGCGAATACCGCGTGCTCGATGTCATCGGCGAAGGCGGTTTCGGCATCGTCTACAAGGCCCGTGACCTCTCGCTGGACCGCGAGGTCGCGATCAAGGAGTACATGCCTTCGGCCCTGGCCGGGCGGCAAAGCTCCCATCAGGTGCATGTGCGCTCGCAGCACCGTGGCGCGTTCGACGCCGGGCTGCGCAGCTTCATCAACGAGGCCCGCCTGCTGGCACGCTTCTCGCACCCCACCCTGGTGCATGTCTACCGATTCTTCGAAGCCGGCGGCACGGCCTACATGGTGATGCGCCACTACGAGGGCCAGACGCTGGGCCGCGTGCTGCAGGCATCGTCGGGCCGCATCGACCAGGCCCAGCTCAGCACCCTGCTGGCCCCGCTGCTCGATGTGCTCGAGGTCCTGCATGCACAGGACTGCTTCCACCGCGATATCGCGCCGGACAACATCTTCGTGCAGCGCGATGGCAGCCCCGTGCTGCTGGATTTCGGTGCCGCGCGCCGCATCATCGGTGACATGACCCAGGCGCTGACCATGGTGCTCAAGCCCGGTTTTGCGCCCATCGAGCAATACGTGGACGACGGCGCCATGCCCCAGGGCGCGTGGACGGACATCTACCAGGTCGGCGCCCTCATTCACCAGGCCGCCACGGGCCGCACTCCTGCCACCTCGGTGGCGCGCATGGTCACGGACCCCATGCAGCCGCTGACTTCCGAGCAGGTTCCCGGCTACTCCGACGCCTTCCTGCAGGGCATGCAAAAAGCCCTGGCCGTGCGCCCGCAGGACCGGCCCCAGTCGATTGCCGAACTGCGCAGCCTGCTGGGCTTGTCTGCCGAAAACCGGGCGGCGCCTGCGCCTGTGGAGCCCAGCCCCAGCCCCATCTACATCCCGATCACGACGCCTGCGGCCGTTCAGGCCGCCATGGCCAATGAGTCGGCATCCGCGCAGGCACCCCGTTTCCTGCCGATCACGGAAACCTACGTTCCCGCACCCACCCCACAGGTTGCGCCCGTGGCGACGGTCATGCCGTTTGCACCTGTGGCACCTGTGACACCTGTGCTGCCCGTGCCGCCTGTTGCAACGGTTCCACCCGCGGCCCCGGCATCGCCGGTCCCCGCTCCTGCTGCCATGGCAACGCCTCAGATGGCTCCCCCATCTGCGCCCCAGGCTTCTGCAGCCGACCCGATGGGCCTGGGCAACGGGCCGTTCATCGACATCGACCAGGCACTGCCAGGCATGCCGGCGCCTCAGGCTACGGTTCAGGCTCCGGCTTCAGCTCCGGCACCGGTTCCCGAGCAGCCCGCCGCAGCGCCGGCCGTCCAAGGCAAGCCTCCGGCTGCCCGGCCTCCAGCTGCGGGGGCCCAGGCTGCGCCCAAGGCCAGGCGCAGCAGCATGGCGGTACCGTTGGCCATCGGCGCCCTGGTGCTGGCTGCCATCGCAGGCGGCGGCGTGCTGTGGTACGACCATTCCCAGGACCAGGCACGCGCCAAGACCCTGGCAGCACGCGACAGCCTGGCCTGGCAGCAGGCGCAAAGCCAGTCCAGCCTGGCCCGCCTGCAGGACTACCTGGACAGCTTCCCCGAAGGACAGCACCGCACCGAGGCCCAGGCGCTGCTCAAGCAATTGCTCAACGAGGCCTCGCTGGCCTCCACGGAGCAGGTGCAGCCGATGACCGCGCCCGAGCAGCAGGCCGCGTTGCCCGAGATTGCCCCCTCGCAGCCCGAGCAGAGCCCGCCCGTCGTCCCCGTCACGGTGGCCACCGGGTCCGAGCCGTTGCCCACCGAGCCGCCCAAGACCGAAGCCCGCCCCGTCAAGCCCGCAGCGGCCACGGGCAAGGTGGTGTTCCGGGTCGTGCCCTGGGGCTATGTCTCCGTGAACCGCGCCCCGGCACGGACCAGCCCGCCGCTGACCCAGATGGAGCTTCCAGAGGGCGAGTACCGCATCGACATCAGCAACCCGGGTGCGGCCTCCACGGTGACCAAGACCATCACGGTCACCAAGGGCGAGTCGGTGACCGTGAACCATCTTTTCGAATGAGCGCGGCCCATGGCTCGACTGATGAACCACCGCTGGCGATGGATGCTGTGCACTGCAGTGCTCGGCCTGCCCTGCCTGGCGCATTCCCAGGCGGCATGCGAAGAGGCAGCGCCGGCCCAAACCGGCTCGGCAGGACGCCCGCAGCTGGCGCAGGGCATTGCGCTGTTCGAGGCGCGCGACCTGGCCCAGGCCGAGCGTGCGCTGCAGGCTGCGCTGTTTGGCGGGCTGGCCGATCCCATGGAGCGGGCCTCCGCCCACAAGTACCTGGCCTACACCTATTGCACGCACAAGGAATGGGCGCGCTGCGAGGCGGCCTTCGACTCCGCGTTCTCCGCACACCCGGGCTTTGCACTGCAAGCCTACGAAACCACGGGCACACCGTGGCGGGACGCCTACAGCCGCGCCCAGGACCGCTGGATCCAGCGCTGCCCTTCCGCGCAGCGGCTGCGCACGGCGCCTGCGGCACCCACGGCCGGTGGCTTTGCACTGAACAGCCGCGTGATCACCTCGATCACCGCCCTGACACCCGGCCTTGCTCCAGCGCGCTCCGCCGCGCTGGCTGCACGGTCTGAGACGCCACGGACAGATCACAACCTGCGCCTGAGGGTCAGCCCCTGGGCGAATGTGCTGATCAACGGCAAGCCGTCCGGCGTCACCCCTCCCGTCGTGCTGCTCAAGCTGGCGCCAGGCTCCCACACGGTGGAGCTGCGCAATCCCGGCTTCGAGAGCTATCGGCAGGTGATTCGCATCACCGACGGCCAGTCGGTGACCCTTTCCCATGACTTTGATGCCCGCTGACCATGTCCATGACCCTGAATATTCCTCACTCCATCCAGCGCCTGACCCTTGCCCTGGCCGTTGCCTTCGGCCTGGCCGCGTGTGAAACCGCGCCAAAGCCCGTGGAGCCCGAGCCGGCCCCGACCGTGGTCCAGCCTCCGGAGCCCGTCAAGCCCGTGGACCCCGTGGTGATCAAGGAGCAGGAGCTGGTCGAAGCCATCCAGCTCTATGTGGACGGCCGCTATGAGGACGCCATCACGGCGCTGACGCCCCTGTCCACCGCGCAGGAACTGCCCATGAGCAGCCAGGTCAAGGCGCTGAAGTACATCGCCTTTAGCCACTGCGTGGAAGGCCGCCGCAAGCCCTGCCGCCAGCACTTCGACATGGCCCTGGCCCTGGACCCCACCTTCCAGCTGACCGAGGCCGAAAAGGGCCACCCCATCTGGGGCCGGGAGTTCAACAACGCCCGTGCCGCGCTGCGCAACAAGCGCCCTGCGCCCGCGCGCAAAGCCTCCTGAGGCATCCCGACGCTTCCTGAAAACTGCCTAGCCTAAGACTCCATGGACAAAATCGAACTCAGGGTCGTGGACCACGATGGCGTTCCGGTCGATCGCCACTGGCATGCCGTATTCGGCATGGCCGGTGGCACGATCGGACGCAGTGGCCAGAACAAGCTCATCATCTCGGACCCGGACGCTTCCGTCGCGCGCGTGCACGCCATGGTCAGGCTGGATTCCGAGGGAGCCTTTGTTGCGAACCTGAGCGAGCGTGATCCCATCTGGGTGGCAGAGCAGCCCGTGCGTTCGGGTCAGGAAGTGGGCCTGCCCCTGGGCGCGCGCATCCGTATCGGCGCCTACACCCTGGCCGCCGTGGCGCCGGGCACACCTTTCGAGGCACCGTCTTCGGCTGCAATGCAAAACGCGCAAGCCACACAAGCCGCGCAAGCAACGCAGGCAGCGGCCCCACCCGTCACAGCCGCCCCGCAACCCCAG